>JAJZEL010000090.1 GCA_021828575.1 Pseudomonadota bacterium | reverse complement strand
TTGATGAGATTGATGTTCTGCAAACATTCAGAATCGTTACAAAAGATGAAGAGATAAACCGTGTGCTGGGCGGGGGCATCGTTCCCGGATCGGTGGTGCTTATAGCAGGGGACCCCGGCATCGGAAGGACCTTCGGATGATTGCGTGGTGGACAAAATCGAGCAGTTTTCTTCTGAATTGCGCGCCTACCCTGCTCAGGGCGCCACCTCCGCCCAGACCGCCGAAGCACGCTTGGCCCTCAAGTACCTGCTGCATTTTGTGGGAGACATCCATCAACCCATGCACACCATCGATGACCACGATCGTGGCGGCAACGACCGGAAGGTGATCATGCGCCATATACCCGCCGGCTCCCTGCATCACTACTGGGACACGGTGTTCGTGGAACAGCTGGGGCCTGATTCCGCTGTGATTGCGACCGAACTGCTCGCCCGGATCACCCCTTCCAACATGCAAGCCTGGCAAAAGGGAACACCGGTTGACTGGGCACAGGAGTCCTATCTGACTGCCAAATTCCAAGCTTATACTCCCCTGCCCATGCGCGACAACCGGGGACATTACCGCCTCAACGCCCATTATCGCGAAGAAGCCACCCGCATGACCGCAGTCCAGCTGGAGGAAGCAGGAGTGCGTCTGGCCTGGTTGCTGAATAAGGATCTATGAGCGGAGAGCATATCCTGCTGGTGGACGATGATCCGGACCTTCTCCGGCTATTGTCCCTGCGCCTGACGGGAGTGGGCTATCGCGTTACCACTGCTGGATCTGCCGAGGCAGCCTTGGGACAACTGGCCATGCAAAGACCGCAACTCGTGCTAAGCGATGTGCAGTTACCAGGCCAGGACGGGCTGCACCTGTTTGACGACATCCATGCGCGCCACCCGACCCTGCCGGTGATCCTGCTGACCGCCCACGGCACCATCCCTGACGCCGTCCAGGCCACGGCCAGAGGGGTGTTCGGCTATCTCACCAAACCTTTTGACAGCAAAATCCTGCTCGACAAGATTGCCGAGGCCTTGTCGCTATATGCGTCTTCCTCCACCGAATCCAGCCTTCTGGCCGATGCCGACTGGCGCCAAGACATCGTAAGCTGCTCCAACCGGATGGCTGAACTGCTCAACGAGGCAGGCATGGTGGCACGCACTGACGCCAGCATCCTGATCCGGGGAGAAAGCGGTACCGGCAAGGAACTCCTTGCTCGAGCCATCCATCAGGCCAGTCCAAGGGCAAAGTACCCGTTCATTGCCATCAACTGTGGCGCCATTCCCGAATCATTGCTCGAATCAGAACTTTTTGGTCACGCAAAAGGCGCCTTTACCGGTGCCATCACCGAACATGAAGGACTGTTCAGGGCAGCAGCCGGCGGAACCTTGCTGCTGGATGAAATCGGCGACATGCCTTTACCCCTGCAGGTCAAACTTCTGCGCGCCTTGCAGGAAAAAATGGTCCGGCCCGTGGGATCCAGTAAAAGCCACCCCATTGATGTGCGAATCCTGTCTTCCACTCATCAGGATCTGGAAGCGGCCATTGCAACCGACCAGTTTCGCGAAGATCTGTATTACCGCCTCAACGTGGTGGAACTGACACTTCCCCCTCTCAGGGAACGCCAGGAAGATATTCCGTTGCTAGCCAATCACTTTCTGGCACGGCTGGCCCAAAAATACGACAAACATCTCAACGGCTTCTCACCTGAAGCCATGCGGGCACTGACCACTTCCACCTGGCCGGGCAATATCCGCCAGCTGTACAACGTGGTGGAACAGGTCTGCGCACTGTCCACCACACTCCTGATACCCCTTTCCCTCGTACAACGCGCCCTGCGCGTGCCCTCCGTAGAGATTCTGAGCTATGCGGCTGCTCGCGAGCGGTTCGAGTACGACTACCTGACCAGCCTTCTCAAGGTCACAGGCGGCAATGTGACGGATGCAGCACGTCTGGCACAGCGCAACAGGACCGAGTTTTACCGGTTACTGCAACGTCACGGGCTGACTCCCGACTCCTTCCGCATCCCCGACGTCTCTCCTGAGCGACATAAATAAACCAAATAAAATCAATGCGATGAATCATTATCACATCTTTCCCGTCGCTTTTTGGCGACACCAAGTAAAGAAAAACCCTGCCTTTCTGTATCACCCTGCTCTCAAAAAATAAAAAACTCCTTTTATTTCAATAAAATAAGAATCATGGCCCGGTTTTTGCTAGAGAACTAGGCATGAACCCATTCGATCCCCTTGCCTTCACGAAACACGAGCCCCTGGCCCCGGCCATTCAGCGTGGTTCCATGGTTCCCCGTGCCTGGACACCTTTTTTCACGGGTCTGGTCCTGCTGCTGCGCAGCGCTTGGGCAAGCCCGGAAGGCAGACCCGCCACAACCCCCGAACCATGGGAGAAGGCGGCACGTTCACGCAGGACCCTCCTGATGGGGCTTGTTGCGCTCACATCCCTCGCCACGTCCTGGTTGTTGATCAGCTCCGAGTCCGAATGGCATCACCCCATGTTGCAAGGACTCCAGATTGGGCTTTTTACCCTTCTCAGCGGATGGGTGGCTGCCGGTTTCTTCACGGCACTCATGGGATTCATGACCCTGCTCAAATCTGACCCCATGGCCCTGGCATTGCCTTCGGGGGGAACGCTGCCCCCCATGGATCCGACAGCCCGCACCGCCGTCATCATGCCCATCTGCAACGAAAATGTGCATACGGTGTTCGCCGGCTTGCGTGCCATTGCCGAATCCATTGCTGAAAGCGATGCCGCTTCGCTTTGCCATGTGTTCGTGCTCTCCGATACTTCCGACCCGACCCTCCGTGCGCATGAGCTGGCCGCCCTAGGTAGCCTGAGGGAAACTCTCGGTGACCGTTGCCCCGTGTACTACCGCTGGCGCGAACGACGTACCCGCCGCAAGGCCGGGAATGTGGCCGATTTTTGCCGGCGCTGGGGCAAAAGCTATCGCTACATGGTGGTGCTTGATGCAGACAGCGTCATGAGCGGGAAAAGCATCGCGACGCTCATCCACCTCATGGAAAAAAACCCCAAAGCAGGTATCATACAAACTGCCCCGCAATCCTGCGGGATGAACACTTGGCATGCGCGGGCACAGCAGTTTTCCGGGCGGGTGGCCGGAAGGTTGTTTACAGAAGGCATGCAGTACTGGCAACTGGGAGAATCCCACTACTGGGGACACAATGCCATCATTCGCGTGGAACCCTTCATGCGCCACTGTGCACTCTCCATCCTGCCCGGCAAGGGAGGCCTGAGTGGAGAGATCCTGTCTCACGATTTCGTGGAAGCCGCACTGATGCGTCGTGCGGGCTATCACATATGGCTCGTGCCAAGCCTGGAAGGCAGTTACGAACAACCACCGTCCAACCTGATGGAAGAGCTGCAGCGGGATCGCCGCTGGTGTCAGGGCAACCTCAAGAACCTTCGCCTGATGGCAGAGCCCGGGTTGCATCCTGCACACCGCGTCATGCTGTTCACAGGTGGTATGGCCTATCTGTCTGCGCCCCTGTGGCTGGCTTTCCTGCTAATCAGCCTTTCCCTGCGCTGGCTGGAACCCACCGTTTCTGCTGCATCCGGTGCCTGGACCGCCTTTCCTTCCATGCCCGTGGCCCTGCCGATGCTATGGAGCACCACACTGGCCTTGTTGTTCGTTCCCCGAGCCCTGGCCGCCTACGCGGTATTTGCCCAGAAACGCCAGGCCGCTTTTGGTGGAAGTGCGGTTTTTCTCAAAAGCCTGCTTCTGGAGTCTGTCCTGTCACTCCTGCAAGCCCCCATTCGCATGATGGCGCATACGTTGTTCGTCATCGTGGCCCTGACCGGATTGAAACTGGAATGGAAATCTCCCCAACGCGAAGCCACAACGCTCGAATGGGGTGAACTGCTCCAGCGACTGGCCCCCCTGGTGTCCCCCATCGTTGCATTGGTGGTGGTCACCTTTTTCCTTCGTCCCGAAGCGGGTTGGTGGTTACTGCCCGTCGGGCTTCCACTGTTGCTGTCGACGCCATTGGGCGTACTGACAAGCCGTGTTTCCTCCGTGCGCCCCGGCGCCCTGCTGTCGCTTCCCGAGGAACGCAGGCCTGCGGCAGTACTGCGCAAAGCCTGGGGTTACGCGGGCAATCCGCTGACAGCAGGCTGGTTCTCCAAGCCTGTTTCCTCAAGAAAAAAGTCAGAACGCCTGCGCGTGCTCTCCGGAGCCTCCTGACCCTTCGCCGGGTCAGGTTTTCATGGGGTTTCCTCCACAAAAAAGCCAACTGTTCCAGGCCCAGCTTCCTTTCTCCTTTAGGCAGATTCTCCTGGTGTCCTTTTTAGGCATCATCCTGTTGCTGGGTGGTGCACTGGCCCGGGCACTGGTGGCTGTCCAGACCCTGACAAAAGCCAACCGGGATTATCCCGGACAAGCACTGAAAACCGTGGAAAACGTCCGTCTTTTACAGGACCTGACGGTGACGCTGGAACGTAATGCCCGACAGTATCTGATCCTCTACGACCCTTCCATGCGCCACAATTTGACGGATATATTGCAACAAGCCCGGGATGTGGAACAACAGTTGACCGCCATGTCTCCGGGCCGCCTCGGCCCTTTGGCAGACTCATGGCAAAAACTGGCGCTCAGGACCCTGGAGCCCGTGCTGACACCCCGGTCAAATGGCACGGCTTCCCTGCAGGACATGCTGGTATCCGGATTCACCGGACTCGGGGAAATCAACCAGCAGATCGACCGGACTTCCAAGGATCTGCTGAACGAGCGTAATCAGGCTCTCATGTCCGACCTCGAAGCCCAACGTCGCTCCCTTCTGTGGATTGGCGGATCGGCAGCCACCCTGGCGGGTTTAATGGCTCTGGTCCTGGGCATGTGGTTATCCCGATCGCTGAAACAGCTCGAACGCGCCATTGATGACCTGGGAACCCGACAATCGGATGGACCCATTGCCATCGGAGGCCCCACGGACATGCGACAGCTCGGGGAACGGATGGAAGAGTTGAGGCTCAGGCTCATGACCCTGGAAGCGGACAAGATGTCCTTCCTGCGCCAAATTTCCCATGAACTCAAGACTCCGCTCGCCAATTTGCGGGAGGGCATTGCTCTGCTGGAAGACCAGATCACCGGTGACCTGAATGCTCATCAGCGAGAAATCATTGTCATCTTGCGCGACAATGCCCTGGCCCTGCAACAGCAGATTGAAACCCTGCTTCAATATAATTCTGCAGCCTTCCACGCCAGGCTTCTCAACCGCAAACCTACAAACCTTCTGACGTTTCTGCAGCGACTGGTCAACACCCATCGCCTGCTTTTACAGACCAAAAACCTCCATGCGGACATCCGGGGTGACGCCATCATTGCCTCCATCGATCCTGAAAAACTGGAAACCGCCATCAGCAATTTATTGACCAATGCCCTGCGTTTCAGCCCGGATGAAGGTAGAATCCTGCTGACTCTGCGCAAGGCTTCGGGAATCATCCAGCTGGATTGCATTGACAGCGGTCCAGGAGTGGACCCCGCCGATGTGCAACGGGTCTTTGAGCCTTTTTACCAGGGTTCCCGACAACCTGCCGGGGCGCGCAAGGGAAGCGGCGTGGGCTTGTCCATCGTGAAGGCGCTGGTAGAGGCCCACGGCGGAACAGTGTCCCTCATTCCGAGTAATAGTGGAGCCCATTTTCGCATCGAGATTCCTGATGACCAGTCGTCACCTTTACCTGTTTCTGGCATTGTGCAGCCTGAGTAGCTGCGCTTTGACCCACCACCAGCCGATGACACCTTCAACGGTGCCTTCGGTCACGCCACCCGCCCCCAAAAACGCTTCTTCGTTCAATGCTTATTCCAAATCTGACGCTCTGTACATCGCCCTCGGTCACTTTGAACAGGATCGTTCACTAAGTGCTGAAGTGCGCAATGCGAAAATTGCGGAACTGGAACAGGTAGCGCATCCTGACAGCCCATCCCAAGTCAGGCTGGCCCTTCTGTTAGCCATGCAGCACGTCCCCAAGGCTGATGCGCGGGCCCTGGATGTGCTGAACCAGGTATCACAGGTGCATGATGGTGACACTGAGGCACTGGCCCCTCTGATCGCCCTGGTCAGTGATGCGCTCAGCGAGCGTACTGCCCTGAAAATGCAGCAGGAACAGCTCAACGAACAATTGCGGGAGGCCGAGGCCCGTTCTGCATCCCTGGCCAGTAAAATTCAGGAATTAAAGGACATTGAAAACCGGCTGGTGTCTCGGCCCGGACCGGAAACCTCTTCCACACGGCCGGCAGCCACCCATCCCTAGTGCAACTTCACATGTGGCTCCGTCCGCCGGCTGATGAATCGGGCCACTGTGGACAAGGCCATCTTCCAGAAACCGTGTAGTGCCATTTCATGCATCTTGTATAGGGAAAGGTACATCCAGCGGGCAAACAACCCCTCAACCCAAAGGTTTCCTCCTACAAAATTGCCCATGAGGTTGCCCACCGTACTGTATTTGCCCAGGGACACAAGGGAACCGAAATCGCGGTAACGAAACGCCTTCAACGGGCGATCTTCGAGCAACCGGTTCAATTGATGGGCCAAATGACTAGCTTGCTGGTGCGCGGCCTGCGCCCGCGGGGGTACCAGTCTGGGTTCGTGCCCGAGCCAGGACACTGCAGCACAATCACCCAGAGCAAAAATGCGCTCATCCCGTGTCGTCTGCAAGGTATCAAGCACCACCAGCTGATTGAGCGCGTTGGTTTCCAGATCCAGGTGCGTAAGGAATTCGGGCGCCTTGACCCCGGCTGCCCAGACCACCAGCTCGGCAGGAATGGTTTCTCCTCCGCTCAGACGTACGGCCTGTGGCAACACTTCCGCCACGCGAGCCCCCACATGAACCTGCACTTTCAATTTGGACAGCATGCGATGGGCTCCATCGGAAATGCGCTCGGGCAGGGCAGGCAATATGCGGGGCGAGGCCTCGATCAGATGGATGTGGGTGTGCTTTTCAGGATCGATACGATCCAGGTTATAGGAAACCAGATCACGCGTGGCATTATGAAGCTCTGCCGCAAGTTCCACACCCGTTGCCCCGGCCCCCACAATGGCCACCCTCAACTGGGCTGGCCCCAATGGGCCGTTCTGAGCATGCGCCCGCAAAAAAGCATTGACCAGTCGTCTGTGAAAACGGTCGGCCTGCTCTGGAGTCTCCAGGGCGATGGCGTGTTCTGCCACGCCAGGGGTGCCAAAATCGTTGGTCAGGCTTCCCACTGCCAGGATGAGTGTGTCATAGGGAAAGCTTCTGGCCGCCGTCACCACCACCCCCTCTTCATCATGGTAAGGCGCGAGATGCACAAGCCTGTGTGTGCGATCAATACTGGTCATCTCTCCAATCCTGTAACGGAAGTGGTGCCAGTGGGACTGCGCCAGATAATCCAGTGCATGTACATCCAGATCCATGGAACCCGCTGCAATTTCATGCAGATGAGGTTTCCAGAAATGCCGCCGATTCCGGTCAATCAGGGTGATGCGCGCCCTGCCCGATTTTCCGAGGGTATCTCCCAAGCGGGTGGCCAGTTCCAGCCCACCCGCACCTCCTCCAACGATCACGATGTTATGCATTTCAGTCCTTGTCAGGCCCTTTTCCAGTGACGATTCTAAACAAAATCCCCATGAACCCCAATGCGGTTTTCTGGGAAAATGCATCCATCCCAATGGAGTCCCCTCATGAACGCCTTGTCTTCCACTCGAGAACTCATGATCCGCACCCTGCGGCGCATGGAAAGCCTTGAACTCAACCATGGCGCAACGGGCAACCTGAGCCTGAGAAGTGCCAACGGTTTCCTGATCACCCCGTCGGGCATGCCTTCCGAAGACATCACACCCAATGACCTGGTATGGATGGACTTTAATGGAAAACATTCCTCACACCGTGAACCCTCGTCGGAGTGGATCATGCACCGGGACATCCTGACCGCCTACCCGGAACATCAAGCCGTGCTGCATGCCCATGCTCCCCATTGCACAGCCTTGGCCTGTCTGGAAAAGGAGCTACCGCCCTTTCACTACATGATCGCCGTCACCGGAGGGGACTCTGTGCGATGCGCTCCCTACCATACGTTTGGAACACCTGAACTGGCCCAGGCCGCGGTGACCGCCCTCACGGACAGACGAGCCTGCCTGCTGGCCCACCACGGCCTGATCACGGCAACAGAAACACTGGACAGCGCACTGGACGTGGCTGTGGAAGTAGAGTTTCTCTGTCGAATTTACCTACTGGCACTGGCTGTGGGGGAGCCTCCCCGACTCAGCCCGCAACACATGACCGAGGCGCTGAAAAAATTCGACACCTATGGAAAACGCAATGCCTCATGAGGAGGCCTGCTTTGGAACATGCGCAGGAAAAACTGAAGGCGCAAAACGCCGGGCCAACTGCTGGTATAGCTCCGGCCCCATGCGCGAACTCACTGCCCTGGACAGCAACGCCACGGCCATCAGGCTCAGGACCATGGCATGACCATCCACCATTTCCATGACGATGATGGCAGAGGTGATGGGCGCCTGAGTTACGGCCGCCAGGAATCCTGCCATACACAGCATGATGATGGGTGTCGTACCCAATGACGGGTCAAACCATCCACTGATATTGGAACCCACCGCCGCCCCCACGGCAAGACAGGGAGCAAAGATCCCCCCAGGAATTCCTGAATGGTAACTGACCAGCGTAGCCAGAAAACGGGTGAATGGCGCGTAAAGTGGCATGGTATAGGTCCCTGACACCACCTGCCGGGTAATATCGTACCCGCTCCCGTAGGACAGTCCGTTGCCTGCAGCCCCCAGCAATGCCACCACCAGACCGCAGCCGCCCGCGAAAAGCACGGGATGTTCCGACCTCCAGCGCCAGAGCAAATGATGAGGCTGCACCTGCGGCCAGAGAATCAGGCGGCTGAACAGCCCCCCCAGCAGCCCGCACAAACCGCCACAAAGCAGAATCGGAAAAACGATGTGGAAGTTGATGTGATCAATCTGGATATGACCGAAATAGTTGTAATTGCCCAGTACCGAAATGGCCATGAGACCGGACAAAATGATGCTGCTGACGAGGATGCCCGTAGTGCGCAATTCGAGTCGCCTGCCCAGTTCCTCAATAGCAAACAACACTCCGGCCAGGGGGGTATTGAACGCTGCCGAAATCCCGGCTGCGCCACCAGCCAGAATAAGGTCCTTGGTCCTGATGGCCCTGGTAACGGGCAAAACATGACGCACCGCGTGCAGGATGGAAGCGGCCACCTGAACCGAAGGACCTTCGCGCCCTGCCGAAAACCCACCGGTCAATGCCAGAGCCCCCAGCACCATCTTTCCAAAGGCGATGCGCAAGGACACCAGATGACCGACAGGTTGCCCTTTTGCCGCCAGCCGGGTGGCGGCGATCACTTGCGGAATGCCACTGCCCTGAGTACCAGGAAAATACGTTTGCGTCAGCCAGACAGTCAGCATGCCCACCGTAGGCGCCATGAAAAAAGGCGCCCATGGCGCCTTCTGCTGAACATGAAAAAACAGGGCCAGGGCCCAGTCGGCCATTTCGGCAAACAACACCACCAGCAACCCGGTCATTGCAGCAAATGTCCAGAGCACCAGCCGCGTTCGCCATCGCGCCTGTCCAAAAGGACCCTTGCCCCATTTCAATGGAATATTCCTTCAAACATGCGCACACAATTCCTTCCCGAGGTTTTGGCAGCATACATGGCCTTGTCGGTCTTGTTCAGCAGGCTATCCCTGTTTTCCGTTTCCTCCACATGGTGCATGCCAATACTGGTGGTCAGACGAAATTCCTTTCCTTCCCAGGACAGCTGGAGCGCTTCAATGGCTTCCCGAATCCGTTCTGCGATCGTACTCATGTCCTCCTGCCTGCACCCGGGAAGAAGCATGAGAAACTCTTCGCCCCCATAACGTCCCACATAATCATAGGCACGCTTGTGCTGCCTGAGTACTTGAGCTGCATGGATCAACGCAAGATCTCCGGCACCGTGTCCATAGTTGTCGTTGACCTGTTTGAAATGGTCCAGATCAAGCATCAACAACCCAAGGGTACCGCCAACCCGTTCGAGGCGATACAGTTCGTTGTCCATGCGTTCCAGCAACCCTCGCCTGTTGAGCAGGCCCGTCAAGGTATCCAGTTCAGTGAGTCGTTGCAGGGCTTCTGTTCGTTCCACCACCTTGCGTTCGAGATCACGGTGGGTTTGCTGCACGACAGAAGCCATGTGACTGAAGGACCGCGCCAGATCCCCAATCTCGCCCGAACCGAGGTGGTTTGGTACCTCACTGTACTGCCCTTGCGTGATGGCATCTGCTGCACTCTTGAGCACCTGAATCGGCCGCAATACCCATCGATGCAGAGCAAGGCCCAGAATGCACAGGACAAGAAGGGAGACTCCTCCAAGGAGGTACAGCAACCAGCGAATACGCTCCGTGAGTGCAAGCGATTTCATGTCCACAAGCGTCACGTCATACCACCCCAAGTCGGAAAGACCTGACACGCCGAGCAGGTATTTCTTTCCTCGCCAGTTCACGAGCGTTTCCACCACTGGGGTCTGAGAAAAATCACTTGCCCTGATAATGGCCCGTAGTTTTCCCAACGCATCCGCACTCAGCACATTGTCCAGCGTGGAATGATCACCAGGGGCGCGAGTGACGCTGGCGTAATCGATGAGCCGGGGGTCACCGGCCAACTGAATGGCCAACTGGTCATTCACGAAAAAATTTTCAACTCCTTCCTGACGAAGATGCACGGTTTGAAGCAGAAAACTGTCGAGGGGAATCCCGGTTCCTGCAATGCCCACCACCTCTCCCTCGTTCACGATGGGAACATTGACCCAGACACAGGTTTCCCCGGTGTGTGCATCTCTGGCGACGTTGATCTGGTAAGGTCGGCCTGAAGTCAATGCCTGATAGAACCAGCGGTCA
>JAJZEL010000091.1 GCA_021828575.1 Pseudomonadota bacterium | reverse complement strand
TTGAGTCATCAATTTTGGAAAACAAGAAATTCCATGTAATTATTGTGGATTGAGAATGCTTCAGAAACATGATTACCGATTTTCTTTCCGATCTAGACAAAATGTAGAATCAGCAAGATATTTCAAACCAACAGAAAAGCGCACGGCACGCTCGTATGCCCATCTACGCACAGGCCGAAGGCTATTGTCCTGATGTGGTCAAATCTGACAATGCCAATACATTTCCTCTGGACTACAACGCCCGTCAAAACAATCCGCATTTGTTCCATCTGGTGGAAATAGCTCATTTCACGCCTTCGGTTGAAGAATTATTGCAAGGCAACACCTCACAAAAAGTCGGACCTGACCTGGACTACACCCTGAACGCCTATCCAAATCATCCACGCGCGCTCAATGCATTGGTGGGCTTGGCCATCAAGGGCAAAACGAACCACCCGGATGGCATGAAATACACGGTGGAATGCTACTTTCAGCGGGCCAGCCAGATAGCGCCGGACGACCCCATTCCCCATCTGGTCCATGGCAACTACCTGGCCAAGACCGGAAAGGACAACGAAGCGCTGGCAGAATACCAGGCTGCGGAAAAACTGGATCCGCAGAACGCCAACCTTCAGTACAACATGGGGTTACTGTATTTCAACCTGAAGCAATATGATCAGGCCCTGTCCTATGCCCACAAGGCTTATGACAACGGTTTTCCCCTACCCGGATTGAAGCAGAAACTGGAAAGCACCGGACAGTGGAAGGACAGTCCTCCCCAGCAAAACACCGCCCAATGATGCTCCCCCGCATTGGCGTCCTGATTCCCTACTATCAGCGCACGCCCGAACCACTGATGCGCGCGCTGGAGTCCGTTGAACGGCAAACGGGGGAAGAACCTGTTCACGTGCTGATCGTGGACGATGAGTCACCCTGTCCTGCCGAACCCATCGTCAGGCAGCATTTTTCGCATTTAAAAAACATTCACATTCTCCGACAGAAAAACGGAGGGGCCGGACATGCCCGCAATACGGGGCTCGATCAATTACCTGACTCCATTGAGCTGGTGGCCTTCCTGGATTCGGATGACGAATGGACGCCTGATCATCTGGCCCATGCCGTCACCGTTCACGACCGGGGTTACGATTTCTATTTTGCCGATCACAAACGTGCTGACTGGGATACCAGCCGCTTTGCCATGGCCACAGACCTGCTGGCACATCAACCCTGTCTTGATCCAGCTTCTGCGCTTCACGAATACCAGGGAGATGCCTTGTCCCTGGTGCTGGGCCGCAACATGATCAAGACCTCCAGTGTGGTGGTTCGTCGTTCGCTGGTCCGTGACCTTCGGTTTCCCGTGAACGTGATCATGGGTGAAGACGAGGCGTTCTGGATGCAGGCCCTGCACCGAACCCGCAAGGTAGCCTACTGCGCCTCCATCGAGGTCTGGATGGGTAGCGGCGTCAATATCTCGCAAGGCGGTGACTGGGGCAATGAACGATCATTCCAGCTCATGGCCCATCGTCTGCAGTTCTGGAAGCAGATTCACTCTTTTGTACCGGACGTTCCCGGACTCCGCCAGATGAGAACCCGCAAACTGCAGGAATTACGACAGGATTTTGCAGGCAGTGTTCTGTATCGCCTGCGCCGCCGACAAGGCATTCCCGTGGGCCCCCTGGCCGGTTTCATGCGCCAGGACCCACTCTGGCTATTCAACCTGGCTGCCCTGATGACACGAAAACTGCGCGGAACCTTGCATTCATGAGCCAGCCGCAGTTGCGTGTGGGCGTTTTTCTGCCCGACTACATTCCCCAGAGTTTCCGGGTGTATGCCCGGAATGTGGGGCAGCATCTGCCTGACCATCACATGGAACTGGTGCCCTTTCACGACCAGCCATCCTTGCCAAAGTCAGTAGACCTTCTGTGGGATGTACGATCTGGCGGTGGTAACCCCCCGCTTGAATTCCTGCTGGGTCACCAGCCTCTGGTCATGACCGTGCACGGGTTTGCCCCCCTCACTCTCTCAGGATGGGACTATTTCGGTACTCTGAAAGGCATGCTCACCGCCCGGTATTCCGCACGAAAAAAACTGGCACGATGGGCTCGCCTGAAAAATGAGGTGTCTGCCATTGTGGCGGTGTCTCATTACACCCGGCGTGAACTGCTGAATTATGTGGGCTATCCTGCAGAACGGGTCGTGGTTTGCCCACATGGGGTGGATGCGGTTTTTCAAACCAGCCAGATTGCATCGCCCGACCAGTATTTCTTTCACATCTCCAACGGCGAACCCAGAAAAAACATCCGACGAATACTCAAGGCGTTCCGCAACATTCATTCAGCACACCCCGAGCTGCGCCTGGTGCTGAAGGTGCCGTCCGCTTCCGTGCCTCCGGCACAGGCAGGTGTCCATGTCATCACGGAATTTCTGGATGACGCGGCGCTGGCCCAACATTATCAGAACGCATTGGGTTTCCTGTTTCCCTCCCTCTACGAAGGATTCGGCATGCCCATCCTGGAAGCCATGGCCTGCGGTTGTCCCGTGATCACTGCCAACGTGAGCGCCTGCTCTGAAGTGGCCGGTGATGCAGCCATGACAGTAGATCCCCATGATGTCACTGCTCTTGCAAACGCCATGGAACGATTGCTGAACCCCACCATGCATCAGCAATTCAGTCAAAAAGGGCTGAAGCGCGTCCAGGGTTTCACCTGGGCACACAGCGCGGCCCAGCATGCCCAGGCTTTCAAACTGGCTGTGTCTTCATGAGCACTGTCCGTAAATCCCTGGTGCTGAGTCTGGGCCAGAATTACATCAGCGTGGCCATCCAGTTCGTGGTGTCCGTGGTCATCGCGCGGCTTTTGACTCCCTCTGAAATGGGTGTGTTTTCCGTGGCCATGGTGATCATCGGTTTTGCACAGACCTTGCGGGATTTTGGTGTCTCAAGCTACGTGATACAGGAAAAAGAACTGACACTGGACAAGATCCGGGCAGCCTTTGCCCTGACCCTCATCACCGCCTGGACCATGGCCCTGGTCATCCTGATGACCAGCGACTTTGCCGCCAGTTTTTACAAGGAACCCGGCATCCGTTCCGTGATGCGAATTCTGGCTTTCAACTTTGCCCTGATTCCCTTTGGTACCATTGCCGTGGCCTACATGCATCGGGAAATGAACTTTGCGCACCCAGCCCTGATCCGCGTACTGTCCAATCTGGCCGGGGGCATCACGACCCTTGTTCTGGCATATCGGGGATTCAGCTACCTCTCCATGGCCTGGGGTTCCGTGGCAGGCACCGTGTGCAATGTTATTCTGGCTCAGGTCTGGCGCCCCAGACACCTGCCTTTCCTGCCTGGGTTCAAGGAAATTCGGCCGGCCTTCAAATTCGGCCTCATGTCCAACATTTTCATGCTGCTCATTGATGCCATGAGGGGAGTTCCCGACATGGTCATCGGCCGCACGTCAGGCATGGCCATGGTGGGTTATTTTGGTCGGGGAACCGGATTGATCACCCTGTTCGAGAAACTGGTCATGTCCTCTTTATGGAATGTGGCCATGCCTCATTTTGCGCAACGCGCCCGCCAAGGAGCAGCACTCAAGGAAGAGTTCCTCCACTCATCACGATACGTTACTGCAGTGGCCTGGCCTTTTTTCATCAATCTGGCCCTGCTGGCTCACCCTGTGGTCTATGTGCTCTATGGCGCCCAATGGGAGTCATCCGTTCCCCTGGTGCAATTGCTCTGCATCGCTTCACTCATTACGGCTCCATTTCTTTTATGGGGCTCCATGCTGATCGCCATCGGGCAACTACGCCAGAATGTTTTTTTCCTCTCCATTCATACCCCGATCATCATCGGGCTGGTCTATTTTCTTTCTCCGCATGGGCTGGCAGCCATTGGGATAGGATTCGTCATTGTCAGCCTTCTGGACAACATCATGTCGCTGATCCAATGCAAGATCACCGTTGATGTAACGATGTCAGAAATCGCACGCGTTCAGCCTGGCAGTCTGGGCGTGACAATGGCATCGGCCGCCATTCCGGTCATTTTGCTGGCAATCAACACCATGATGCCCGTCAACCTGTGGACACAGCTGTTGATTGGCGGAACAGGAGCGCTGCTGGGTTGGGTGGCAGGTCTGTTTTTATTTCAGCATCCGCTGCGAAAAGAACTGATGATGGTGATGAAAAAGGTGGGCCTGGGTTAATCAACTATCGCGCTCGCAGAACGATTCAACGTTTTTTCTTCAAGTCCTTCATCCAGCCAATCAATGGCCACCGATACCGGTTGATGTGGTACATGGTGCGCACTTCTTCTGTCCACCTTTTGTGCCATTCCATCAGCTTGCCGTAAAACTCGATGGTTTTCAGCTGCCCTTCACCGAACACTTCCATGAAGATTTCCTGTCGCATCAGGAAAGCAGGAGAAGTGCCATTGGCCTTCTGTTCATCATAAGTGGTCTTGAGGATGACGAGAGTGCCGTAACCCTCCACGCACAGGTCCATGGCCACAACGTCATCATTGAACCAGTAACGGTAAATCCGTCCCCGCCCCATGGCGCAGAAATTCTCCAGCATGGATTGATAAAAACGCCCCTGGGCATTGTCCGGGTGAATGGCAGTGCCCCCCTCGGACTTCCAGCCCTGGCTTTCGAGCTTGCCGTAATCCCTGACGGCCTCAGCCATCTCCCCAGGCTTTGTCAGCTTTTCAAGGCGCGTGGCAATGCCTGCCTTTTCCAGCTGTGTTCTTTGTTTTTTCATGTTGTGGCGCAGGTTCTTGCCCCGTGCTGCCCAGTATTCGTCAAAACTGCCACTGACCGAAACACGGGCGGTTTCGATGTAATCCAGGGTGGACTGAATGAGGGTGTCTGGCGGACGGGTATACAGGTCCGGGTCCAGTTGGGTGACCCCCAGGGCCATGGGCATGCCAGGCAGGGCGTGCAACAGTTCTCCGAGGCATTGCCCCATGTCCTGGGTGTCATGAATGAGCCACGGACCCATGGGAACCTGTGAGGGCTGGAAGACTTCCCATCCCATTCTGCCTTTGGGGGCCACCAGTGCCATGGCCCGTTTCGGGGCATCACCATACAGGCAGAGCTTTTCATTTCCAGAACCAAATGCCGTGAGGGCAGGAAGAATGAAGGCGGGTTCCAGCAACGGCGAACGCGGTCCCGCATCGTTCAATACCTGCCACTCGTCCTGAAAGCGGGACAACTCCCCCGCTGGGCATATCTGCCAGCTCATGCGCCCCCTCCCGGTAATGCTTGCAACATCTGGTCACTCATCCAGTCAAGCTCCACCTGGGTCAAATCCTGATGACAGGGCAACTGAAACACGCGACGTGAATAGTTCTCGCTCACAGCACAGAGCCCCCGTGTCATGCCACCCCACAAATATTCGCCAAAACGGATCACGGGAACACCCGCCTGTTTCAGTTTTGGAAACACCACCTCGGGTTCTTCCATCACCAGGGGAAATACTTGAGGTGCCACCCCTTCGGGCAATTGGCTGAACAGGGGACGACAACCGGCCACCTTCCCCAGCCGTTCGGACAACCTCAGGTAGTTGGCACGGCGGTGCCCCACCAAACGGGGAACAGAGGTCCTGGACATGACCCACTGCGACCAGCGGGAGTTTTTCTGGAACACCCGCCTGCCTTCAAAACCAGTAAAACCACCCGGCGTTTCAGTCGCGGATTGCCCACTCGTCCCTCCGGAAGGCGGGTGGGTGGCCCTCATGTTCCACACCCTGTTTTTGAGTCCCATCATCCCACGAACCAGCGTGTTCAACCGACCCAACCGGTCATACTCCAAGGCGTACTCCAGGGTGTTGAACAGGGACTTGGCTTCAAAGAACCATCCACCTTCCTGCAAGACCAGTCCGGACAGATCATGTCTTGAAGACACGACACAAGCGCCTTCACTCACCGGAAAAAACTTCCATGCGCTACCAATGGCATAGTCTCCAAAAAACCCGATGGGATGCCCATGAATTCGCCCAAAAAAGGCATGGGCGCAATCTTCGATCATCAGCAGTCCATGGGAGTCACAAAAACGCCGGATGACAGCCGTGTCCTGATGAAAACCAAAGTAATGGGGCACCACCAGCGCCCGTGTGGCCGGAGTGATCCGGGACTCCACATCCTGCAAATCCGGGGACAGATCCTCGCGAATCTTGTAAAACACGGGAGTTCCCCCTGCCCAGAGCAGCGGCTCCACCATGGCAATGCAGTGATAGGCCGGCAACAAAACCTCTTCGCCTGCCATCAGTTCCATATGCCTGAACACGAGCGCCAGCGCCAGACTGCCACGATTCACGTACTGCGCGGCACCCACATCCAGCACGGAAGGCAAATCCTCTCCCTGGGTTTTTTCAAACGAGGCACAGGACAGCAGGGGATTCTTGGGGATTTTTTCCATGACCGGTTTAAACAATGATTCCTGAATTGTTACCTTTGAACAAAGTCATGCCAGATAGTCAATGACCAAATGCTTACCTGACTGGTTCAGCAATAACAACGATCTGGATATGACGCATATCCAAGGTCAGTTTTGGAAAAAGTTTGAACATCACTCGGCGTAACCTTTTATCCTGATGCCACCAATCTTCATTGATTCCGAAAACCCTCAAGACACGATAACCACATTCGGAAAAAAGACGCACAATACTTTTTTCCGTAAAGAATCTCAAATGGGTTCTGTCCCGAATTCCACAATCTTCATAACGCCAGTCTTGTTCAAACAGCAAATGCTCAATGTTTGCGATATGCCGAATATTCGGAACACAACAATGAATCCGCCCTCCAGTGTTCAGCTTCTTTTTTGACAACAATAACGCTGAAGCAGGATCAACCATATGTTCCAGTGAATCATTAAAGGTGATCACATCAAAGAAACCATCAGGGATAGGGTTTCCTTCATGATAAAAATCATTAATCACACAATCCAAACGCCCTTCCGCAGAAAAAGCAGCCTCTTTGTCAGGCTCAACTCCCCACACGATTTCGACACCCCGGGCAGATTTCAGGGAATGGCCAAACCCACCCTTGTTACAACCAATATCCAGCACGGCATGGGTATTTTCTGGTACCAGCTCAAGTAACGGCTCTCTGGCAATGTCAGGATATTCTGGACGCTCGAAGTTTGCATGCATGAATTCCCCTCTTTCAGAAATTACCCTCGTTTCAGCTCATCTAAAAACACTTGCAGATATTCGTGACCATACCGCAAATCAGGTTCTAAATGATTACCTTCAGCCCATTCGTTCCATGATTTAACGAAAAGAAATTGTCTGCCTTCTGGTGATTTTCTCGCCATAGATATGGCTTCACGCAAATGAAGCCTGAAAAGCTCTGGTGTTGATTCGTGCAACACCAAACCCCTTCCACTGCTTCTTGGAGTATTGTCCCAATTGGGGATAACGCATGGATGATCTTGAACCCCATCCTTTGGATGATGTAACAGACTGGGAATAGTCGACTCGTAGGAATAAATTGTTGGAAACCCTTTCTTTCTTGCATGCCAGTTTTTGACTTTCTCAAATGGTGAACGCCAAGATATCCAAGTTGGCCGAACAGATGGAAGTTGTGGATTAACCGAAGCATCAAAACCAAAATCAACAGGATTCCACTCACTTCGCGCTTTCCCAACCCCCACAAGATAAAGACCTTTCAAACCAGCATCCGCTGCCATTTTTTTCCACAACTCTGCGGTTTTTTTCGGTTCAGGCAGATTGAATGGCCGATAAATAACAAACACTGGCTTTTCATCGACCTTAATATATCTTTGATCACGAAAAGCAGGTAACAAGTAGTCAAAATGCTTCTGGTGATCTTCAGCTCCAGGATATGTTTGCTCTATGAGGGTATGCTTCGGATTTCCATGCCAGATACCCGACCAAGTTTCATTAGCCCAACAAAGACAAAAACCAAGATCTGGAGCACCAGTTGCTAAAACTTCCTCAAAGGGCCTTTCCAGAATTTTCCTTCCACCAAACCAATAATGATAATAACAAAAACCTTCAATTCCATACCGTTTAGCCATCTCCGCTTGAGCAACCCTTGATTCAGAAAGGCGAAGATCATAGAAACCGAGATCGGCAGGCACGTGAGGTTGATAGTGCCCAGGGAATATTGGCTTTGCTTTCGCTGTATTTGTCCATTCTGTAAAACCTTTTCCCCACCATTCGTCATTTTCTGGAATCGGATGAAACTGGGGAAGGTAGAAAGCAATAGGACGGATAGAATTCATTATCTCTCGATCAAAATGTTAATTTCTTAGTTATAAAGAATATTGCCGTTAAATCTTCTGGTTACTACTAAACTTGGCTAATCTTAATTGGCCCACCAAACCTCTCCAATCTCACCTCTTTTAAATACCCTCGCTTTACCGAGTAAGTGGCAAGTTTGGTTAACCAGACAGATGGTTCGTTGAAGATTCTGGCATAAAAATATTGCGCACCGCTTTCGATCACTTGTCTCCAGAGCCAAAGGGGGCTGCCAAAAAAGCGCCTGCCAGGAAGTGAGGGGCCTGATGCTTTCCATGTTCTTCCCTGACGTTCATAGTACCCCCTGACATATTTCAGGGTCAGGCGATCCTGGCCGTTGATGTGCCTGACCCGCGCTGCGGGAATCCACATCCCCTTGGCTCCCGAGGACAGTACCTTCTTCATCATGCCCGTTTCTTCCGCGATATAAGGTCTGGAAGGCATGTAGCCTAACCGAAGATCAAAAAGCTCCTTTTTTTGTTCAATGCTCCTGATAGCAAAGTTGGCCCCGTAGGGAAGAAATCCTGGTGGATGTTCCACCAAAGGAATTTCCTCATCACTCATATCGTTGTGACAGTATGCAATCTTGACGGCTTCCCACCCTTTCTCCAACCAGGTCGGGACCTGACCTTCGAAGTCCGCATAAATGGGACCTCCAAACAGGGCCACTTGAGGATGACGCTCAAAAGCGTCCAGATAGGCTATCAACCAATCTTCCTGGACGACCACATCATCATCGGTCCACAGAATGTATTTTCCCCGTGAATTCCGAATGGCCGCATTCCGTGCGTATACCACTCCTGCCTGTTTTTCAAACACGCTGACTACGGGCAACTGGGTCACATAAGACTGGATGCACTGCGCTGTTGTATCGGTGGAATTATTATCAACGATGACCACTTCCCAGTGCAGGCCGGGAGGTTTTTTCATGGCCACCAGACTATCCAGAGTTCTGGCCAGTGACTGCGCCCGGTTCCACGTACAGATCGCCACGGTCACGTGCGGGTCCGCAGTTTCGCCTGGGTTTGCCACCTTCGCCTCCTTCAGTCAATTTTTGCAGGACAGATCAGAGCTTGTTTTCCAGCACCGCCATCAGTTTCCGAACATTCTCCTCCAGTGCTCCACCTTCACCTGTCAGGACCGCCTCTGCCTGCTCCGGTGGCTCGTAAGGACTGTCAATCCCTGTCATGTTGGGTAACTGGCCACTCCGGGCTTTTCTGTACAGGCCCTTGGGGTCGCGTTGTTCGCAGATGTCCAGCGGGGTGTTCACGTACACCTCGATCATGTGGTCGGCACCAATCACCTGCCGTGCCATGTCGCGTTCCCTGCGGAATGGGGAAATGAACGCCGTCATCACAATGAGGCCTGCGTCCATCATGAGCCTGGCCACTTCAGCCACCCTGCGGATATTTTCCACGCGGTCAGCTTCCGTGAAGCCCAGGTCGCGGTTCAACCCCTGGCGAATGTTGTCACCGTCCAGAATGTAGGTGCGCCTGCCCTGCTGGTGCAGCGCCTTTTCCAGGGCGTTGGCCAGGGTGGATTTTCCCGAGCCGGACAAGCCCGTGAACCAGATCACCCGACCCTTGTGACCATTCAGGTGCTCGCGATCCTCGCGGGTGACGGACAGGGCCTGCCGGTGCACGTTCTGTGCCCGCCTCAGGCTGTGGGTAATCATGCCGGCGGCCACGGTGGCATGGGAATAGCGGTCCACCAGGATGAAGCTGCCCAGCGTCGGAGACTCCACATAAGGAGCAAACGTCACGGGACGGCTCAAGGCCAGGTTGCACAGCGCAATGTCATTCAGTTCCAGAGCCTTGCAGGCTTCATGGGCCAGGGTGTTCACGTCCACTCGATGTTTGATGGTGGTGATGGAGGCCGAAGCCCACTGGGTGGACAACTTGATTTCGTAGTTGCGCCCCACCAGCCCGTGTTCCTCATTCATCCAGACCAGGGTGGCCTCAAACTGGTCTGTGGTCTCCAGGGGAGACTGACTGAGGGAGAGGACATCCCCCCTGGAAATGTCGATTTCCCGATCCAGGGTCAGGGTAACGGCATCATTCGTGTCCGCCCGGTCCAGGGAACCACCCATGGTGACGATGCCGGACACTCGTGCAGTCTTGCCAGAAGCAGTGACGCGAATCTCGTCACCGACGCTTACCTGACCTTCGCAGACGGTACCGCAAAACCCCCGAAAATCCTGATGGGGCCGATTGACCCACTGAACCGGATACACGAACCTGCCGGATGTTCTGGGCTGCACATCGACGTTTTCCAGAAAACCCATGAGCGTGGGCCCCGCATACCAGGGCATATGAACAGACCGTTCGGTCATGTTGTCACCCTGAAGGGCGCTGACCGGGATGGCGGTGACGGATTCAAAACCGAGGGTGCCGGAAAATCGCTCGAAAGCATCACGAATGTCGTGATAAACCGCCTCATCAAAGTTCACCAGATCCATCTTGTTGATGGCCAGCAGCACATGACGAATGCCCACGAGTGACACCAGGAAGGCATGGCGCCGGGTCTGGGTCAGCACCCCCTGGCGCGCGTCCACCAGGAGCACGGCCAGGTCGGCCGTGGAAGCACCCGTCACCATGTTGCGCGTGTACTGTTCGTGCCCGGGGCAATCGGCGACGATGAACTTGCGCCGCTCGGTGGCAAAGAAGCGATAGGCGACGTCGATGGTGATGCCCTGCTCGCGTTCGGCGGCG
>JAJZEL010000046.1 GCA_021828575.1 Pseudomonadota bacterium | reverse complement strand
GCGGTGCTGGAAAAGCAGGGTTCTGTTTATATGGGGCATCATTCCTGTTTTCTACGCCAACTTTACGCCAAATAGCGCTGTAAGCCCTTTCAATACGGCATCCATAATTCCCTTCCTGGGCACCAGTTGATATTCCAAAGAAGTACCGTAATTCTCGGACCATGGAGTAACTGTCATGCTGACCGATTGGTATTGTATCAACGGTTGAACCTTGGAAAGAACACCAGGGCAGCGTCCTCTCAATTCTAATGTTTTCTTATTTTCTGAATAAATAATATTCCAGATTTTATGTCTTTTATCTGGTATTGTGCTTCAACAAAATAATTCAGCGCTGGTGACACCACCAACTGCCTTGGCGAAATCCGCAACCGCAATTTCGAGCAGCAACGCCACCGGGCCAGCAGCCTCAGCCTGGTCACAGCGGCTATCGTGCTGTGGAATATGGTCCAAGCGGATTGCACACGGGCTGCATGACAATAACGCTCGTTTAAGACAGAAGCGGTGTCTCCCCCTGTTCATTTGCCAACCGAAAAATATCCTCGGCCGTCAATGGATGAGATAACAGGTATCCTTGTACTTCCGTACAATGATGGTCCGTCAAAAAAGTGAGTTGCTGGAGATTTTCCACACCTTCTGCCACGCTCGTTAAATCAAAACTCTGGGCCAATGACAGGATAAGACGAGTATAGAGAGCATTGCCCTTGCTATGCCCAATATCCGTTAATAACGACCGGTCAACCTTGAGCGTGTCAATTTTTAACTGGTGCAGGGTATTCAGAGACGAAAGCCCGGAATCAAACCCGTTGATAGCAATGCGCACCCCCATATTTTTGAGTGACTGGATCACACTGAAGTGACTGTTTCGGTTCTCTGTCATGATGTGACGCGCCAATTCAAATTCCAGCCAACAGGGATCCATGTCGGTTTGTTCCAGAATTTTTCTCACCGTTGAAAGAAAACCATCATGAGTAAATTGCTTATAAGTTAAATTGATCGCCAATTTGATGGGACGGATCCCCCGCATGCACCACGACTTCCATTCTTTGCAAGCGCTGGTCAGAATCCACTCACCCACCGGAATAATCAGGCCCGATTCTTCCAAAGTTGAGATAAACTCTGCTGCCTGAAGCAAACCATGTTCTGGGTGTTGCCAACGAAGCAAAACTTCAACGCCCATGATTCTTCCTGAAGGAAGATCAAATTGTGGTTGATAATTCAAGGAGAATTCGTGATTTTCAAGGGCGTGAAGAATCTCTGACTCGGATTGTTTGGCGTTGTAGTCGAAAGAAGCAGGAAGAGTATTGAAGAAACGGTATTGATTTCTTCCAGATTCCTTGGCGACATACATGGCTTCATCGGCTTGCCCAAGCAACTCGTCAGCCGTGTGGCCATGGTGATGAGAAGCAATACCTATACTGACTGATAACCGCATGTCTTCCAGTGCATTAAGATGCACCGGCTGAGACACGGTTTCCAGAATTTTTTGGGCAATCGCTTCGGCATCATAGGTTTGGTTAATATCCGTCAGAATAATGGCAAATTCATCTCCTCCCAAGCGAGCAACCGTGTCTGTTTCCCGGACAGAGGCCACCAGTCGTTCAGCAATCGTCCGAAGCAACACATCACCAACAGCATGCCCCATGGAATCATTGATCTGCTTAAAATGGTCAATGTCGATAAACATGACTGTGACCCCGCTTTTTTGTCTTTTCCCATGTAGGATGGCCTGTTCCAGGCGGTCATTGAGAAACAAGCGGTTAGGCAAACCCGTTAGAGGATCGTGATGAGCAAGGTGATGCAACCGCTCCTCAGACAGTTTAATATCCGATATGTCAGAAAATACAATCACAAACTGAGAAACTTCCCGATTGGGGTGCATAATTCTACTGGCGCTCAGGTGGGCTGGAAAAGTCTTTCCAGACTTACACCGCTGCCATACTTCCCCTTGCCAAGTTCCTTGGGTAGCCAACAGGTTCAACAGGGTATGCAACGTATTTTCCTGGTTTTCTGACATAAATGCATACACCGGACGCCCGATAACTTCCTCGGCCTGGTAACCCATGATATTGGTGAACGCTTGATTAACATTCGTAATCATAAAATCGCCGTCTACCATGATGATACCTTCTAGCATGCACTCAAAAACCTTCGAGGCCACTTTCAGGCTAACTTCGGCTTTCTTTCGTTCGATGGCATAGTGCAATGAGCGTACCATGAGATCCGCCTGGACAAACCCTTTGACCAAATAATCCTGAGCTCCCAGAGAGGCCAACCGGGAAGCGATATTTTTATCATTGAGCGCGGTCAGAATCACGATAGGGATATCGGAAGCAGCCTGATGAATGCGATGGAACGTATCCACACCCTGGCTATCTGGCAATGAGAGATCAAGGAGAATGGCATCAAAGGGTGACGTTTCCCTGGAGGCTTCAACAACTTTCAACGCATCGCTCAAAGTCTCACAGTGAACCCACTGAATAGGTGGAACCTCGTCCAGTAACATCAGGTTAAATAACCTAACATCACCGGGATTATCCTCAACCAGAAGAAGTTTCATGCTTCCAGAGAGGCTTGGGGAAGTTTGACAATGGTCAGCCAGAAGGATTCAATCGACTGAACCACTTTGATGAACTGGTCAAGATTGACGGGTTTAGTGACATAGCAATTGACATGCAAGTCATAGGAGCGGAGGATGTCTACCTCAGCTTCGGAAGACGAAATTACAACCACCGGGATTCGCTTGAACTCCGGTGTGGATTTGATGGTGGCCAGCACTTCCCGGCCATCAACTTTTGGTAAATTCAGATCCAACAAAATGACATCGGGCCTGGGCGCACTTTCGTAAGGCGCTTCCTGGCGAAGAAAGCGCAACGCCTCAAAACCATCATGCACCACACTCAAGTTATTGTATAACTTACTCTCAGCCAAAGCCTCACGGGTCAAACGAACATCTCCGGGATTATCTTCTACCAGCAAAAACTCTGCGGGCCGTCCTGTAAGTCCGTTCATGACGCATTCTCCTTACTCAAGGTGAATTGAAACAGGGATCCTGAACCCTCAGGAGACGGTTCAACCCATATTTGTCCATTGTGACGTTCGACAATTTTTTTACAAAGAGCCAAACCGATGCCAGTTCCAGGATATTTCTGACGAGAATGCAAACGTTGAAAAATGGCAAAAATCTGTTGCGCAAATTCTGGTGGAATCCCAATCCCATTGTCACGAACAGAAAACAACCAATATTTGCCCTTGTCGCGATTGGCAATATGAATCTGTACAGGGTCCTGATTACGGAATTTAATGGCATTCCCGATCAAATTCTGGAACAGTTGGATCAATTGTGTGGTATCTCCCGGAATATGGGGCAACGGGTCATGGGTAATGTGCGCCTGTGTCTCATCGATGGCGTTTTTCAGATTGAACAAGGCGCGGCTCAGGATGAACTCTATATCCACCGGTTTGTGAATACTTCCCCTAGTACCAATGCGAGAGAACGTCAGCAGATCATTGATCAGTTGCTGCATGCGCTCTGCCCCATCCACAGCATAGGAAATGAATTCATCGGCATCAGCATCCAATTTCCCCTGATAACGACGGGCCAGCAACTGGGTATAACTGGCAACCATGCGCAATGGCTCCTGAAGGTCATGGGAAGCAATATAGGCAAACTGCTCCAGATCTCGATTAGAGCGCGATAATTCCTCTGTTTTGGCGGCAAGTTCCGCTTGGTTACGTTTGCTCTCCGTAATGTCGGTAAATTCAATGACCCGTTGTCGATTTGTGTCATGGAGAGCATCCATGAACATGATCGTCACCTTAGCGGGAAAAGGCACTCCTCCCGCACGGTTCAACTCAATTTCTCCCTGCCATTGTTCCTGGTCGTCGTGCGCATTGTCGTCAGAAATAAATAGGGGCGGAAGGTCGGTGTTAGCAATCAGTTCAGTAAACGGAATCCCCAACAGAAGATTGGGAGGAATGCCGACAAGACGGCCAGACATCTTGTTGGCGTGTTGAATAATTCCAGCAGTATCAGTGATGAATACACCCTCGATGTTATCTTGAAAAACTTTGGAGAGCAAGGTGAGTTGTTCGTGTTCCGCACGGAAATAGGCTTCTGTGGTCAGGCTGATATCGAATAGAGACATCTTGACGAAGGCCAGGATACGTTGCAAGGCATCCTGCTGATGATCTTGGTGAATTTTCTGGAGAATCCCTGTCATGTAGTGACAAAAAGCACCAATATACCAGGCGGGTTTGAGTCCGATTTCATGGTGCCGTTGACCAACCAGATAACGTTTTTGGAAAAAAACTTCATCGTGAGGCCCCTGAAACAGGGTACGAAAGTAGGCCAGTTGTTCACGCTGCAGGAGTTGTGAAACTTCAGAGTCGTCAATAAAACAGTGAGCTTCTTCAAAGCGGGACAGATGCTTTTCCAACGTGGTAGCAAGCGATTCCAGCAATGCATCCTGGCGCGGCAATGATGTCTGAAGCAGAAAAGAATCCTGCTCATCGAGCCCGATAAAGGATTTCCTCAGAGTTAATTCATCGGATTCCAGGAAAGAAGCAGGTATTTCAGCCAAGTTTTTTTCTCCCTACAAAGGCAGGGCGTTCAGAAGGGAAGAGCATTTTATTCGTAGGAAGCCCCAAGTGATATCCTTGAGCGTAATTGATCCCCATATCCATAAGCGCCATAAGAACCTCGCGAGATTCCACAAACTCCGCAACCGTCAGGATACCCAATTCCTGACAGAGAAGGTTAAGATTTTTTATCAGGATGTAATCCACCTTCGAATTCAGAATATTCCGGACAAAGGCCCCATCCAGCTTGACAAAGTCAAAGCGAAGTTCTCTCAGATAATGAAAGGAATTGTAACCGCTGCCAAAATCGTCCAAAGCGAACGAGAACCCTTTATCACGAAGATTCGCCAGGAATTTGCGCATATTGGTCATGTCACCGATGGCATCCCGTTCCAGTATCTCAAAAACCACCAAAGCAGGCGGAATGGCCAACTCACGACAAAGTTGTTCCGCAAAGCCAAGAATACCCCTACCCTGAACTTCCTGAGCGGACAAGTTCAGAAAAAGTCGTGGCATGGAAAGGCCATTCTCCCTGAAGGTATGGATTGCATTGAATGCCTTTTCGAGAATAACACGATCCAGATCACGGCCCAATCCGTACTTTTCAATGGTTTCTATGAATGTCCCCGCAGAGTGGGTAGTGCCATCGAGTTCCTTGAGTCGGGCCAAGGTTTCAAAAGCAACCACCGTCCCCGTTTGAATATCAAATATCGGCTGGTAATAGGGAATGATGCGGTTGTCCTTGAGCGCCTGGCGCAACTTTTCCGCGTTATCGCGAATGGTGCGTCCTGCTTGTAACTCACCAGGAGAATGTATCGTACCAATCCCATCTTTTCCCATCTGTTTGGCGCGGTACAGTCCCACGTCCACGCCTGTCATCAAGTCAGCGACTTTTTCCCCATCATCCGGGAAAGTAACGATCCCAATGGAGATAGTAATGTGAAATGCCTTGCCGTCAGGGCTGATAAAAGGCATTTCACGTAGTGCAAGACGCAGTTTTTCAGCAACGGACACCCCACCTACCTTACCGGTCTCGGTCAAGATGATGGCAAATTCATCTCCACCAATACGGGTAGCAATATCCCCTTTACGCATGGAGTGAATGATGACCTCCGCTACCTGTTTGAGAACACTATCACCACAAGGGTGACCATAGGTATCATTGACATCCTTGAAATCATCAAGATCTATCATCAGAACTGAAAATTGATGATTATGACGCTCTGAGCGACCTTCCTCGTACTGTAGCAATTCCTCGAAATAACGGCGGTTATGCAAGCCAGTCAAGGGATCATGAGTTGAATAGTATTCAAGTTCGGACAGAGTACGACTCAACGTTTTGCTGGATCCTACCACCATCACCATCACTGCCAACGTGGAACGAATCACACTCTCTTCCTGAGCCGTCAGTTTCTTCGACGAACCGAAAGCCATTCCCAGAACCCCACCAAGATTCGGCATTTCCAGATCCGGGACAGAAACCGTGATCATTTCCACTTCCTGTTCTAAGGAGAGAGGAATCGGATGAACAATAGGAATATGAAATTCTTCGATATCAAGCGGAGCATCTATAGGTAAATGGAGTTGTTCGATCAATTCGTGGGACAGTTTGGTTCTGGCCATTCTTCGCAATTCGTCGGAATACTCCCCGAGGTAATACAGCAAGAGAGAAACCCCTTTTCCCTCCACGAATGCAATAAAAAAGAAATTGAAGGGGAAAATGCTATGAAATCCGGTCAAAATCTCCTGGACAAACGCCTTCCACTGGGATACTTTCTCGTGAGACAGCACGATGGTTTCGAGAATCCGGCTTTGCCTTTCAAGCAGATCCTTCTCCACTAAAAAGGTTTTAAAGCCTTCCACAGTTTGGTTAAATTCCAAAGCAACCTGATGCAACTGCTCGACATTTTTAGTCCATTGCCGCTGACGTTCCTGCAGCAAAATGGAAAGCGCCCTTTCAAGTCGATTGGATCGCGCACGTCCCGAAAAAAGCCTCGTAGCAATGGCGGCACGATCTTCCGCTGACAATGAAACCCGTCCTAGCAAATCAAGAGCATCCGTCAGATGGTCACTGAGTTCCTGATTGATGCTTTTAACGAGTTCGCCGACGTTCTCGGTAAACAATTGAGAACGTACCTGGCTTTCCATCAACGATGCCACGCGCTCCACCACGTAAAGTCGCGTATTCTCCAGAGCAGTAGAAACTTGCGCTTGTGATTCCTGTAACATAACCGCTCTCATGCATTTAATCGGTGCGAAAGACTCCAGGGGCAGTCATCAGATCCATGCCACACTCTAGGTCTCTAAACCAGTTAAGAAAGTCTTTGACTGATTGATTGCGGTAGACTGGACCGTGTTGCGGAGCAATCATTTCCACATCAAGTTGTGAAACCATATCGACCCAGAGCCGTGCCGCGCGGTTCCCACACATGTAACGACGATGGAACCAGTCGATATGAGGCAAATGCTTGGAGAAGTCATCGACAAAGGGATAGTCAATCTCATCCGGGAGCATGGCAGCACCGATGTCCCCAGAAAACAGAATTTTTGATACTGGATCATAGACGTTCATCTGCCCTTCCGAATGAAGAAAATGAGCGGGCAGCAAGCGCAACTCAAATTCGGAACCGAAACTGCAGATCATGCCAACATCGGGAACCCCGATGAAACGGTCCATGTTCTTGATGCCATAATGGGGAAGGAAACGCAGCCAAATGCGCGAAACATACACGGGGGCCTGAGTCAATTCGAGCCAGGTAGAAATACCCCCCACGATGTCAGGATCCTGATGGGACAGCATGATAGCTCTCAAGTTATCCGGTGCCGTGTGGCGCAATAATTCAGCCAACACCCGGGGCATCACCCCAAACCCCCCGGGGTCCAGCAAAACAGCATCATGATCGTGCATGACCAGAAACTGATTAGAACGCACTCCGTCCTCATCTCCCGGCTCACTTTCATTCAGCAGGACGAACTTATGCGACCCTGACCGATACAGTGTAATGTTACGCACGTTGGCATCTCCCCCCCGACCTTTATTCCTCCCGATTATAAAGGTATTCTCTCGGGTGTCAACGCAAATCAACAAACTTTTTCTTGCCAAACAACCCAACTCTGGGAATGCGGCGATGGGTAGGGAAAATTTAGAGTGTTAGAGGGTATTGAGTGCATGGTTACGTTCTCAAATTAAATTATTAAAAAACTTTTAATTTGATCCGTATTTTAATGGGTTTTTTGCACTTTTACAGTATTTACAAAGTTTTCCTTTTCATGATCAGAACGCAACTATCACGTTGACCTCATCCAATCTATTCTAATTGATTCAGCACTTGCACATCACTCGTCAGAGACGTGCAAGTGCTGGGCCGTTCAATATTGATGTCCGAGGCGAACCCTGATTTTTGGATGTCGTTCCACCAGAGCCTTGAGTGCAAGCAGGCTTTTTCGGTTGTTATCGATGTTGTCCGTGAAATCGCCGGGTGGCACTCCGTGATCCCATCCCCAGCGGGTATGAGAGACATCTCCTGTCAGCAGGACCGGTCCGTTCGGTGTGCGTACCAGATAGGCAGTGCTACCGGTTGTGTGGCCTGGAACGCTGAGGGCCCAGACTGTCCCATCCCCGAAAATGTCAACAATGCCATGGAAACCACCGCCATTGTCATCCGGAAACGGCCAAGTTTTCAAACTGGCATGCTGTTCGAGCAACTTGTTGATCATGTCCAGGGTAAACATGTAGGAAAAGCGTCGCGGACCTGTTTCATTTTTTCCGACGTAGAGCGGCACATTTGTCGGAATATCAGGCAATCCGGAAATGTGGTCAACATGCAGGTGGGTGAGAAAGATGCCCTGCACCGGTGTCGGCAACCTTTTCGTGACGCTGGCCGTGTCCTGGCGCAACCGGATGCGTTCAGGATGAAATTCCATGCTGATCAACGCGTTCACCCCATATTGTTGCGGATGATCAAGGAATACACGTGATATCCCGCTGTCCACCAGAAAATAACCGCGATCTGGATGATGCAGCACATGCATAAAAATATGGATGGGTTCCAGATGATCATTCAATCTGGCTGCTTTCACCTGTGGGTCATTCATGTCCAGCATGCCCGCAATGGGAACTTCCCAGTCGGCACTGTTGATGGTATCAACCGAGACAGGGCCAGGTAGGTCAACAACCGCTTCCATGGCCGCCAGACTGGATGGTTTTCCCAACGATGACGGAGTGGTCTGGTGACTGGTGATCGCGCAACCCGTGAGTATCAGGCTGGTCAGACAGATCAAAATGATGCGTGGCATGGCATGCTCTGAAAGATGGACAGGCCTGTAGAATAGCCATACGATATCGGTGTGACAACCGACGGAATTGGATGTATGTATTCAAAAATGGATGGCCTATTTTGGCAAGACCTGCAATTATTCCTGGCAGTGCAGGAATGTGGCAGCTTGAGTGCGGCCGCACGCCGGTTGGGGCTGAGCCAGCCCACGCTCAGCCGACGCATGAATGAAATGGAACTGAACATGGGGGAAGCCCTGTTCGAACGCCGGGCGCAGGGTGTGGTACTGACCATCGCCGGTGAACGGTTGTTGCCTGCAGTCCGCCAAATGGCCGAATGGGCAGAAACAGCGCGTCAACATTTGCATGAAGCGACCAGCAGCCTGTCGGGCCGTGTCCGCATCGCCGCCGCTCCCCGCATTGCGCGAGAATTTTTGGCACCGTTGGCAGCCGACATATTGCATCATTATCCCGAACTACAACTGGAAGTGACGTCGGGCGTGGAAGTGCGCAATCTTGCACGTGGCGAAGCCGATCTGGCCATACGTACGATCGTGCCACAAGATGATGACCTGATCATACTGGATCGCATTGAAGGGCCGGTCAGTCTGGTTGCTTCACCAGATTACGTTGCCAGTCTGCCCAAAAAGGCGAGTCTTCAGGATTTGCGCTGGATAAGCTGGTCAAGCAGCCACGAAGAGCAATTGTCACATCAGGCACTAACCCGTTTGCTGGGGAATTTTCGTCCCGTATTTACTTCTGATGATTACAATGTGCAATGCGCCGCCTGCGTGGCAGGCGTTGGCATCATGCCAATGTTCGTGGTTCCGCACCGGTTTGCCAAAAACAGTGGACTGGTCAACCTGCCATTCGATCTGGGGCCGGAGGCCGTTGCCGGGGTATATTTGGTTTGCCATCGCCGTCAACGCGACGTGCCCCGTTTGCGGGCGGTGATCAAGATAATCCGAGCCGAATTCGAGCTTGCACGAATGGTACCAAGGCAAATCGACTCGAACACCAACTTCACATCCCTTGAAACTCATTTGCCGGGCCCGAAGAAATTATTGTGATATCGAAGAACGTGGGGGGAGCGGTTCTAACATTCACTACCTGCGATATCCCGCCCAACATCACCCGCTTGCTCCAGTCGAACTGGCAGGCGTCTCCGGGCGATAAAGACCAGGGGCACAAAAGCGCCCTGGCTACCGCGGTCTTGGGATTTCCACTGTTTCACGAAGCGCTGCACACTGTCGTAAACGCCGACGTAACCCTCCCGTTGCAGATTTTTGAAGAGCATGCGGCTGCCAGATTCATGGCGTAGAAAGAAGACCAACGATAGGGCGGACAGGGTGATTTAGCACGGCCCGCATGATTTCTGCGGCCCGAATTCGAAAAGTTGCTCAAGGTATAAGCCTCCTTGAATTCCCTGAGTCAGGCTTGGCGTGCCACGATCTCAAGCATTTTGGGTTGCTGCCGATAATACTCTTCATCAGCCTTTCCAATTGTCACGGAGCACTTACGATGTTTTTCCAAAGCAAGAAATTTCAAACCCAGATCGGTACGCTGCAGCAAGAGCTGTCGTCGTTTAAGAACATGTTTGAAGCTCTGAAGCGTAGCATGGCGGTGATCGAATTTTCGATGGACGGGACCATACTAGAAGCGAATGCGATCTTCTGCCAAGTGATGGGTTATAACGGTAACGAGATCAAGGGGATGCGCCACAGTTCGCTTTGCGATGAAAAATATGCTCGCTCATCCGAATACCAGGAATTCTGGAACAGACTGCGCCAAGGCCAGTCCTTCAGCGGAAAGTTCCAGAGAAAGACGAAGAGTGGCGCGACAGTGTGGCTGGAGGCAACCTATTTCCCAATTGTAGATGCAAATGGACAGGTTGCAAAAGTCCTCAAGATCGCAAGCGACGTAACCAGACAGGTAAACGAGGCTGCAGCCCTTCGCGATCTGATCTCTGCGCTGGACTGTTCGATGGCGCTGATCGAGTTCGACACGCAGGGCAACGTGATCGAGGCAAATGCCAATTTCCTCGAAGTGATGGGCTACAGGGCCGATGAAATCAAGGGCAGGCACCACAGGATATTCTGTCGCGAGGCATATGCATCGAGTCCCGAATACAGGGAGTTCTGGATCAAGCTCAACCACGGCGACAG
>JAJZEL010000185.1 GCA_021828575.1 Pseudomonadota bacterium | reverse complement strand
CCCCCCGAGAAAACTCTCAAGCAACCTCGCGCAGACTCAAGTAGTATTCCCCTGAAATGAAAAACAGCCACTCAAGCCTTGCCACTCTTTCCCTTGCCGCGTTGGGCGTCGTTTATGGCGACATCGGCACCAGCCCCCTGTACACGCTAAACACCATTTTCACCGCAGGGGTCCATCCGGTTCCGCTGAACCCCCAAAATCTCCTCGGCATCCTGTCCCTGATTTTCTGGTCACTTCTGGTGGTGGTCTGCATCAAATACGTCACTTTCATCATGCGTGCCGACAACCATGGCGAAGGAGGCATCATGGCCCTGCTGGCGCTGGCCCTGAGCAGGACGCCCGAAAACGGACAATACCGGCACGCCCTGCTGCTCATGGGCATTTTCGGGGCCGCCCTGTTTTACGGCGATGGTGCCATCACGCCCGCCATTTCCGTGCTTTCCGCCGTGGAAGGCCTGCAGGTAGCCAGTCCGCTGTTCAAAAGCTTCGTCATCCCCATCACCCTGGTCATCGTCTTTTTCCTCTTCGTTTTCCAGCGCAAGGGCACTGCCCGGGTGGGGGCAATGTTTGGGCCCGTCATGCTGGTCTGGTTTTTCATCATCGGCCTGCTGGGCATCCTGGGCATCCGCCAGAACCCTCAGATACTCGCCGCGCTCAATCCGCTGCACGCCCTGCATTTCATGCTGGACAACAGGACCATTGGCTTTCTTGCACTGGGCGGAGTAGTGCTGTCCCTGACCGGGGCCGAGGCGTTGTACGCCGACATGGGGCATTTTGGGCGAAAACCCATCACCCTCGCGTGGTACGGCCTGGTCCTGCCCGCCTTGCTGCTCAACTATTTCGGACAAGGCGCATTATTGCTGACCAACCCCAAAGCCATCGATAACCCCTTCTATCTGCTGGCACCCGCATGGGCCCTCTACCCCATGATCCTGGTATCCACCGCCGCCACGGTCATTGCCTCTCAATCGGTCATTTCCGGCGCCTTTTCCATGACGGCGCAAGCCATCAAACTGGGGTATTCCCCGCGCATGGAAACCCTTCACACCTCCGAAATGGAACAAGGGCAGATTTATGTGCCGGGCATCAACTGGACCCTGATGGTGGCCGTGGTGGCCCTGATCCTGGGGTTCAAAAGCTCGGCCAACCTGGCCACTGCTTACGGGCTTGCAGTCAGCGGCACCATGCTGATGACAACCGTCCTGGCCAACACCGTGTTCAGACGTCTATGGCACTGGGGGCTCCTGCGCGGCGGCATGCTTATCGCCGGACTGATGACAGTGGACGTGTCATTTTTCAGTGCCAATCTTGCCAAGATCTCGGATGGTGGCTGGCTGCCCCTGACTCTGGGGCTGGGCCTGTTCATTCTGATGACCACCTGGAAGCGGGGGCGAGTGCTCCTTGCCCAACGCATGCGCAAGGAATCCATTGGTCTGGATGCCTTCGTCAACGGCCTCACGTCCACTTCGTGCGCACGCGTACCTGGCACCGCCGTATTCCTGACGGCCAATCCCGAGGGCGTCCCCCACGCCCTGCTGCACACCATGAATCACATGAAGACACTGCATGAACGGATCATCATTCTGGCCGTCCGCACGCAGGACATTCCCCGGGTACCCGACGAACAGCGCATGACTCTGGAAGCGCTCCCAAACAACTTCTACCGGGCCACCGTGCACTTTGGATTCATGGAGGAACCCCACATTCCGGGCGTGCTGTTCCAGCAAAGCCATCTTCCCCTCCAGGAAATGGACACCGTGTTCATCCTCTCGCGGGAATCGCTGATTCCACAGGTAGGCTCTGAAATGCCCCTGTGGCGTGAAAAACTTTTCATTGCCATGTTTCGCAATGCAGGAAGTGCCATTCCCTATTTCAAGCTTCCCCCGAACAAGGTGGTGGAGATCGGGGCGCAGGTATTGCTTTGAAATCCTTCAGGCAGCCTGGCCCGCTGCCCGCACTTCCTCCCGAATGATCTGCGCCAACCGCAAGGCGCCTGGACCTGCATAGTCAGGATCCGGAAAGGTCAGATACAGTTCCGCCCAGCGTTCCGACCCTTCGCGCAGTAACAGGGGTTTGAGCAATCCCTGTTCCAGCTCATTGCGGATGGTTTCTTCGGAAAACCAGGAAAAGCCCAGCCCCATGCAAACGGCATGGATGGAGGTGGCCTTGTGGCTGACCGTCCAGAGTTGCTCGGCACCCACCGAACTGCCGGCACGGCGCTGTGCTCCGGTATCACGAATGGTGAGATGGCGGTGTTTTCGCAAATCCTGCAGGGTCAGCATTCGTCCCAACTGGTGCAGCGGATGGGCAGGATGGGCGGCAGGTACGAACCGCACCCGCATCAAGCCCTCTCCCGCAAACCCGTGAGGCACACGGGAAGTGATGGCCAGGTCGACTCTGCGCTCCAGCAACGCTTCCTCGGTTCCCCCCAGTACGGTTTCAAAAAGCTCCATGCGCGTTTGTGGATGTTCACCGGCAAACCGGGCCATGCCTTGTAACAGCAACCAAGT
>JAJZEL010000086.1 GCA_021828575.1 Pseudomonadota bacterium | reverse complement strand
AAGATATTAGCCACTATGCCAAAATCCCGAAATGCCCACCCCCTACCGCATCCACTCCACCAGACGCCTGAAGCGTGGCTCGCCAGGCGTCACAGCTCCGGCTTCCTGCACGATCCACGGCATCCTCAAGTTTGACAACGCTGAATCTCCGCATCTTGTCTACAACGAACTAACTGCTCTGCGCCTTGCTCAGTCCCTGAAGATACCAGTTGCTGACGGCGTATTGACGGTTGCGGGTGACGGTTTGGCCTACGCCAGCCTTGAGGTTGCACTGCCCGGTATGGCACTTCCTGACGCTCTGCCGAGCCAGTTTGGCGTCATTGCCAAAAACTATCCCCATGAGGCCGCCGGACTGCTGGCTTTTGACATCCTGATCGGCAATCATGACCGTGGCCAGAATCTCAAGGCGTCTGTGGTCACTCCACATCTTCCCCTGTTTTGCGCCTTTGACCACAGCCATGTCCTCCTGAACATCCGGGATATCCCACACGGCAGTATCAAGGCACTGAAATCTGACGATCTGCTGATACTCTCTCACCCATTCTTCAAGCGGGTTTCCAAAGCAAACCTGGACATCTGGGTCAAACGCATCGCAAGGCTGGATCACGACATACTCCGCGATTGCTGTGAGTACGGAAAACCCTTTCGTGCAGTCAGCCAGGAACTTCAGCATGACCTGTTTATGGCATTGTCACGCCGCGCCAGGAAACTTGACCAGATTGTCTTGGCGCATCCAGAGGTCATATTTCCATGATTGTCTTTCAGGAACCGCCGACCTACTGGCTGCTGCAATATGCCCATAACCCGGCCCGCCATGAACCTAAAAACATTGGGGTCTTCCTGCATGATGGTCATTTTGCACGCTGCCGCCTGCTGGGTGAGAAACGTGGTCAAACAAATCCTCTGGGTGAATGCCCCAAATACTTCTGCCATGCGTTCGGCCTGAACGACGAGGAAGGATGGATCTTTGCGGAATGGGCCAACTGGTTCAAGACACTGGCCGGAAAAGAGAGCGTCCCTCTGGAACATATCCAGGCCGAATTTGACCGGCTGAACCATGGTGGAAACCGATTTCAGTCCACTGGGCCGTGCATTGACTTTGATCTGGCAGGGCATGATGCGGATTCTGCTCTGGATGCCCTTTACAAATCCTTTGTGACCACCCCGATCATTCCAACTATTCCGCCCATTGAACGCGACTTTGATGATGTTCTTCACCGATCAGAACTCAAGTTCATGACCGGTTTCCACCGCGATGTGGACGTGGAAATAGGTGAGGGTAGCGAGGCTTCCCTGGTCCACTTTGATGCTGTACTGGAAAAACCAGCTCTATTGGGCATCATGGTCATCCAGTTCCAGCGCGTCCAGGAGATGACCCTGGTTACCCAGGTCAACAATGCCCTGTACTCTTTTGAGACCTCACAATCCCTTGGCTTTTTGGAACCGGAGCGGTGCATCATTCTTCACGATAACACACCGTCCAAATGGCTCAAGTACCTGGATTGGCTGGCGAAACGGGCAACCTTGCTCCCGCTGACTGATTCATCGACTCCGAAAATTCTTCAGGAGATCGCACTGCGTCCTTAATCTTGGAAATATCCGACCTGTTCAGTTTTACCGAGCCACTTCTACATGCGCATGTGCACGGTGTTATACTCCCCTTTGACAAAGCATTTGAGCATTTTGAGCCTGCGCTGAATGGATGATAAGGGTTTGCATCTTGTTTTTCTGACCGTAAGGGCAATCGAGGCCGTTGCAAAACCGGCGATGTATGTCTTGTTGGCGCGCTACGCATATTTTTCGATCGAGGCGCTAGCAGGGAAAAAAACCGATGCTTCCTTTGTTTTGAATTATATTTTTGCATCTGGCGGAGATCACTGGCTTCCTTGGGTCGTCTCCTTCTTTGCCATGCTATATGGTTCTGCACAACATGTTTTAAGAAAACGAAAGACTGCTTATTTCTCTAAAAGAATTAGTGATCTTGAATTGAGGATAGACCCTAGTCGAACCAGTAGCGAATTGTTGCCGACTGGCGAAACAAACCCAAAAGATAGGGGGTTATGATGACTATGCAACCTTTACAGGAACTAGAGGGAGTCTGCTCCATTGCATTCCTGATATGGTTTTTTTATGGTCCGTGGAATCAGTTTGTTTTGGATCTCTGTCGGCAGAACCTTTTTGAGTTACGCGACGATATTTTCTTGTCTGCTGCTGACGGGAAGATAAACTTCGACTCCCCACAGTATATGATTGTACGTGAAAAGTTGAACAAGATGATACGGTATTGCCATCATCTCACGTTCCCAACCTTCGTTGCTGTTCACCTAGCCTCTCCTTCCAAAGTGCAGGCTTTCGATACGCTGAGCGCCATTAGGAATATTCAGGACAAAGAAACCGCAAGAAAGATCGAACGCTATTACTTTCAGGCCATTTTAATCATGATGGCGGCGCTTGTAATGAGATCCGCTTTTTTAATCCCGTTGGTCATGCTTGCCCCTATTATCAGATCGG
>JAJZEL010000069.1 GCA_021828575.1 Pseudomonadota bacterium | reverse complement strand
GGCGTGCCACTTCAACCGGATCGCCGGCATCGCGCAAACCCAGGAAGTTCACGCCCTTAACCACGCGCCCTGCATTCACGTCCAGACAGGGAATGATGCGTTTGGCCAGCCCCATGGTTTCAGTTTCCGTTGCGGATGGCGGCCTCTCGGGCACGCGTCAATTCCATGGCCGCCACAAAATCCAGCGTGCCTTCATAAATGGCCCGCCCTGTGATGGCTCCCATGATGCCTTCGGTTTCCACATCACAGAGGGCGCGCACATCGTCGAGGTTGGTCAGTCCTCCGCTGGCAATGACAGGAATGGTCAGGGCACGAGCCAGTGCCACGGTGGCAGGAATATTGACGCCTGTGAGCATGCCATCCCGACCGATGTCCGTATAAACCACGGCTTCCACGCCATAGTCCTGGAAACGTCGTGCCAGATCCACCACTTCGTGTCCGGTCAGCTTGGACCATCCCTCCACGGCCACCTTGCCATCGCGGGCATCCAGTCCCACCATGATGTGTCCCGGAAAAGCATCACAGGCCTCGTGCAGGAAACCTGGATTCTTGACAGCCGCCGTGCCGATGATCACGGCAGATATGCCCCCATCCAGGTAACGCTCAATGGTGTCGAGAGTGCGAATGCCCCCCCCCATCTGGATGGGTACTTCGCCATTCACCTCATCCACGATTTCGCGAATGGCCCGTTCGTTGACCGGTTTACCGGCAAAGGCTCCGTTGAGGTCCACCAGATGCAAACGGGGCGCACCCATGGACATCCAGTGACGGGCCATTTGGGCCGGCTCCTCGGAAAACACGGTGGCATCATCCATGACACCCTGACGCAGCCGCACACAGCGACCATCCTTCAGATCAATGGCTGGAATCAGAATCATGTCGAAATACTCAAGGTCTCCAATGAACAAAATTGGCCAGCAGGGTCAGTCCTGCGGCGGCGCTTTTTTCGGGGTGAAACTGCACGGCAAACAAGTTGTCTCGTGCCACCGCACAAGTAAACTCAAAACCATAGTGAGCCGAGCCCGTTATCAGACCCGCCTCCTGTTGTTGCACATAATAGCTGTGCACGAAATAAAAACGGGACTGTTGGGGAATGCCGGCCCACACTGGATGTGGCTCCTTCTGGATCACCTGGTTCCACCCCATGTGCGGCACCTTGAGACGCTGTCCTGTGGAAGAAAAAAAGCCTTCCTGGGGGAAACGGTTCACCCGGCCGGACAGCAGGCCAAGTCCCGGGGTATCGCCTTCTTCCGAAAAATCGAACAGCATCTGAAGACCGATGCACAAACCCAGAAAAGGTTTGTTGCAGGCGGCTTCCAGCACCGCTTCACGCAGTTGCCGCTGTTCCAGTTCGCGCATGCAATCCGGCATGGCTCCCTGCCCTGGAAAGACCACCCGGCTGGCCGCACGCACCTGATCCGGGTTGCTGGTGACCCGCACGTCCGCCTGTGGAGCCGCCTTTTCAAGGGCACGCGCCACCGAACGAAGGTTACCCATTCCATAATCGATCACGGCAATGTCTGTCACGGCAACAATCCAGGAATCAGAGAGCACCCTTGGTGGAAGGGAGGACGCCGGCCATGCGGGGATCTTCGGTGACCGCCATGCGCAGGGCACGACCAAACGCCTTGAATATGGATTCGGCCTGATGATGGGCATTGCGCCCTTTCAGGTTGTCCACGTGCAAGGTCAGGTGAGCATGATTCACCAGCCCCTGAAAGAAGTCGTATATCAGGTCCACGTCAAAATCGCCGATTCTGGCCCGGCTGAAGGAAACGTCAAAAAAGAGCCCAGGCCGACCTGAAAGGTCCACCACCACACGGGACAACGCTTCATCAAGCGGAATCAGGGCATGGCCATAGCGTTGCAGCCCCTTCTTGTCCCCCAATGCCTGGTGCACAGCCTGTCCTAGCGTGATGCCCACATCCTCGAGGCTGTGGTGCGCATCGATGTGCAGGTCACCCTTGCACTGCACCTCCAGATCCATCATGCCATGACGGGCCACCTGATCCAGCATGTGGTCCAGAAACGGTACTCCGGTATTCAGAAGGGAACGTCCCGTTCCATCCAGACAAAGACTGGCGGAAACCTGGGTCTCGAGGGTATTTCGCGTAATCTGCGCCGACCGCATGACAGGCCCTGATTGGGTTATGGAGCCGAAGCGACCACAGCATGAGGAAGCACATGCTCAAGGGCTTCCAGAAACCGTCGGTTTTCTTCGGGAGTGCCCACCGTGACCCGCAGGCAGTTGTCCAGCAGGGAATGCGCGGCACTCATATTCTTGACCAATATACCATGTTGAAGAAGGTCGTCAAAGACGCGCCCTGCAGCGGCCACCCGAAACAGCAGGAAATTAGCCTCACTGGGAAACACCTCCACTCCTGCCACGCGCTGCATGGCATCCGACAATCGCTGTCGGTCTTCTCGCAAACAGGCCACCTGCGACTGAAGGACACTCCGGTGCCGTGTCATGACCTCTACCACCACCACCTGATCCAGCACTGAGAGGTT
>JAJZEL010000169.1 GCA_021828575.1 Pseudomonadota bacterium | reverse complement strand
CCTGACTACTACGCTTATCTGAGAACGGCTGTGGTCAAGGCCAAGCCCATATTCAAATCTACCAAGAGTGATGATGACTTCTGGGAAGACTCCTTGAGAGACGGGGTCATGCACCTGGACGCAAAACCCACAGGGCTTGAGGCACATCTGGATGCGTTCAGGATTGGCGCACCGCAGGATTTGCCATCCAACGCCTTGTACCCCTTCAATCTGGTGCCTTCTGTCCGAGCTGATTGGAGGGACGGGAGAAATACCAACCTTCCCTGGTTGCAGGAGTCTCCCGATCCGTTGACGACGGTGGTCTGGGATTCCTGGGTGGAAATCCATCCAAAAACGGCCGCCGAAATGCAGATTCGCGAAGGGGACATTCTTGTCATCCGCTCATCAACGGGCAGCGCGAGGGTCAAGGCCTATTTGTTTCCTGGCATTGAACCCAATACCGTATCCATGCCCACAGGGCAAGGACATACGTCTTATGGCCGGTATGCCACAGGCACAGGCATCAACCTGTTCAAGGTGCTTGACCCCATGTTTGACCAGAAGACGGGTGAGTGGGCCATGTATGCCACCCGTGTCAGCATCGAAAAGACAGGAGAAAACGAGATGGTGGTTAAGGACGAGGGTCCTCTCCCGTTCCAGAACAACCAGAAACTCGTGGCAACCATGGCAGCAGACAAGGCCGAACTAGGAAAGGAGGTCAAACATGTCACTGAGTAACCTGATCAAGAACTGGTCATATTTTCGTGTGCGCAGACCCTATGAGGGTCAGTACGAAAAGTCTGACTACAAGTGGGCCATGGTGATTGATCTGGATGCGTGTATTGGTTGCAATGCCTGCACAACGGCCTGCTACGCTGAAAACAACCTGCCGGTAGTGGGGAAGACGTTGTACGGCAAAGGCCAGGCCATGCACTGGATCCGAATTGAGCGTTACTGGGGTGAAGGCGATGTAATGCAGACTGACTTTCCGGACCGGGGAGCGCAATATCTGCCCATGCTTTGTCAGCAGTGCGAAGCGGCCCCATGTGAGCCCGTATGCCCTGTAGGTGCAACACACCACTCGCCTGACGGGTTGAACACTCAGGTCTATAACCGTTGTGTGGGCTCCCGTTATTGCTCGGCCAACTGTCCTTATAAGGTGCGTTACTTCAACTGGTGGAATTATCCGGAGCGGGCTTGGCCCAATCCTCTGGAACTCCAGTTGAACCCCGATGTGACGGTTCGCAGCAAGGGTGTCATGGAAAAATGCACTTTCTGCATGCAACGGATTCGCTATTCCATGGATAAGGCAAAGGACCAGGATCGACTGATTCAGGACGGAGAAGTGGTTACCGCCTGTGCACAGGCCTGTCCCACGTCAGCCATCACTTTTGGCAACTTGCTGGACAAGACATCCAAGGTGGCTGCCATGTGGAAACGCCAGGAAATTGATCTGGCAACGGATCATCAGGAAAAGGAAGATCCGAACATGCGGGGATACCGAGTCCTGGAGTTCATGAGGACTTACCCGTCCATCGTGTATCTGGAGAGGGTCAGGGACTACGAAGCTTAAGTTCGTTGATCCCGACTGAGAAAACCCCGACCATAAAAAAACGGAAGACCAAGCATGAGTCAACTTCACACGACGCAGGAAATTGATGTTCAGGTAGAACGGAAGTTTGTCCCAAAGCCCAAGGATCTCAGGGAAGATGTGTCCTGGGCCGGGATCAACAAGGATGTGCTGCGCAGTCTTGAAAAACCTCGCCCCCTGTTCTGGGTGATTTTCGTGGGGGCGCTGGCACTGTTTTCGTTTGGCGTCTACTGCGAGATTTACCAGTACAAGAATGGTATGGGAGTCTCAGATCTCCAGAACCCACAGGTATGGGGTTTGTACATTGCAACATTCATCTGGTGGATCGGCATGGGCCACTCCGGAACGCTGCTGTCCGCGCTGCTTCACATCATTCACGCGGACTGGCGAAAACCGATCTACCGCTACTCAGAAGCCATGACCACATTTTCCCTTCTGACAGCTGCCTTGTTTGTTCTGGTTCACCTGGGCCGGGTTTGGCAGTTTTACTGGGTAGTGGCTTATCCCAACGAGCGCTGGGTATGGCCCAACTTCACCTCCCCGCTGGTGTGGGATGCAACGGCCATTGGGACCTACCTCACCTCTTCCCTGTTGTTCCTGTACACCGGAATGGTGCCTGATTTGGCCATTTGTCGTGATAATGCGAAGGGAGCCAGAAAAAAACTCTACACCCTGCTGTCCTGGGGTTGGCAAGGGACGGATCGCCAGTGGGCCACTTTTCGTGTCACCTACCTTACCATGGCCTGCTTCCTGATGCCTCTGGCAGTCTCCGTGCACTCCATTGTGTCCACGGACTTTGCCGTATCGCAGAATCCGGGTTGGCACGTCACCTCGTTCCCTCCCTACTTTGTTTTGGGTGCGCTCTATTCGGGTTGTGCCGTCATTATCAGTCTGTTCATCACGCTGCGTTATGTGTTCAGATTTGAGGCATACATGACGCAGGCAATTCTGAACAAGC
>JAJZEL010000195.1 GCA_021828575.1 Pseudomonadota bacterium | reverse complement strand
CACTGGGCCAGCAAAAACTTGATCTGACCCTGGCGGCATATCGCACCGGCCGTGAACCGCTGACCACGGTGCTTGAGGCGCGCAGGTTTCTTATCGATACACGGATGAAGCGCATCGATCTTGAGGCACGTCGCACAGCGGTGGAAACCGAATTGCGCTATCTGTCCGAGGAAATTCAACCATGAATTCAAAACAGATATTCCTGATGGGTGCTGTCATCACAGTACTGGTGGCACTGGGTGCTGCAGCAGGCTATTGGTTTGCAATCAACCGGCTTGCCGGGCATGACAATCCGGTTGCGATGGCGCACCCCACCCCTGCCACTGATACGGCAGATCGTTCCGTGCTGTACTGGTACGACCCCATGAAGCCGGACCAGCATTTCGACAAACCCGGCAAATCACCTTTCATGGACATGGACCTGCTGCCCATGTACGGCGAGAGCAGCGCTGCAGACAATGGGGTGCGCATCGATCCTCGCCTCTTGCAGAACACCGGGATGAGGCTTGCCACGGTTGAAAAGGGCCGTCTTGCCCGCAGGCTTGAAGCCGTAGGGGCGCTGACCTTCAATGAGCGTCTGGTCTCGGTGGTGCAGGCGCGTACGGCAGGGTTGGTGGAACGGGTGTATGCCCTGGCGCCCAACGACGTCATTCCGGCTGGCGTGCCCCTGGCAGACCTGCGGGTTCCGGATTGGTATGGTGCCCAGGCAGAATACCTGGCTTTGCGACAGGCTGGTGAAGCCGTGTTGGCGGCGGCGGCGCGCGTGCGACTATTGCAGCTGGGGATGAGCGATGCCCTGGTAGCCCAAGTGGAAAAAACCGGGGTACCCAAAGCCGTGGTGACCGTTACGGCGCCTCAGGGCGGGGTTTTGCTGGAGCTTGGCGTGCGCGAAGGCATGACCGTCATGCCGGGTCAGACCCTGGCACGCATCAATGGTATCGGCAGCGTATGGCTGGATACCGAAGTGCCTGAAGCGCAGGCGGCTGGATTGGCTGTGGGGCTGCCGGTGTCGGCCACTTTCACGACCTGGCCGGGGCGGGTTTTTACGGGACGGATCAGCGCCTTGCTCCCGGCGCTGGAGCGGGACACCCGCACCTTGCGGGTTCGAACGGAGTGGCCCAATCCAGACGGTACGCTACGACCGGGGCTGTATGCCCGGGTTAGCCTGTTGAAGGCAGAAGGGCCTGACAGGCTGTTGATCCCGTCTGAAGCCGTCATCGCCACGGGCAAACGCAACGTGGTCATCGTGGCTGGGGAAGCCGGTCATTTTCGGCCCGCCGAAGTTACCATCGGTCGTGAGGGTGATGGAAAGTCCGAGGTGCTGGCAGGCCTGCAGCAGGGCGAGCAGATCGTGGTGTCTGGCCAGTTTCTGATCGACTCTGAAGCCAGCCTTAAAGGGGTTTTGGCGCGCATGAAGAAGACGGGAGATCAAAAATGATCGCGCGCCTCATCCAATGGTCGGTTCGTAACCGCTTCCTGGTTTTGCTGGCCACCTTGTTTCTGGCGTCCTGGGGCGTGTGGTCCGTGCGCACCATCCCGGTGGATGCATTGCCTGATCTCTCCGACGTGCAGGTTATTATCCGTACCTCGTTGCCAGGTCAGGCACCACAAATTGTCGAGGACCAGGTTACCTATCCGCTCGCCACGACCATGCTCTCCGTGCCCGGTGCCAAAACGGTTCGCGGCTATTCTTTTTTTGGGGACTCGTTCGTATATGTGCTGTTCGAGGATGGCACCGATCTTTATTGGGCCCGCTCCCGTGTCCTGGAATACCTCAATCAGATCCAGGGCCGATTGCCGGCGGGCGCCCGGACAGCGCTGGGTCCGGATGCCACAGGGGTAGGCTGGATCTTTGAATACGCCCTGGTGGATCGCAGCGGCCGGCATGATCTGGGCGAGTTGCGCGCCTTGCAGGACTGGTTTCTCAAGTATGAATTGAAAAGCCTGCCCAATGTGGCCGAGGTGGCTTCTGTGGGGGGCATGGTGCGTGAGTATCAGGTGGTTCCTGACCCGGTGAAGCTTGCCGCTTACCACATGACACATGGTCAATTGATCGAGGCCATTCGTCTTGGAAACCAGGAAGCCGGTGGCGCTGTGGTGGAACAAGGTGAAGCGGAATACATGGTACGGGCCACGGGATATCTCCATTCCTTGGATGATTTCAGGAACATTCCAGTCGCCACACCTCGCGCCGGCGTCCCGGTGCGTCTGGGGGATGTGGCCCGTGTGCAACTGGGCCCCGAGATGCGGCGGGGCATTGCCGAGCTCGATGGGCAGGGGGAGGTGGCTGGTGGAATCGTCATCTTGCGCTCCGGCAAGAATGCGCGTGAAACCATCGCAGCAGTCAAAACAAAACTGGAAGCCATTGGCAAAAGCCTGCCAGCCGGCGTGGAGGTTGTGACCACTTATGATCGCAGCCAACTCATCGACCGTGCCGTGGAAAACCTTCGTCACAAACTGATCGAGGAATTCATCGTGGTGGCCCTGGTCTGCGGCCTGTTCCTGTGGCATTTGCGTTCAGCATTTGTA
>JAJZEL010000134.1:1913-11206 GCA_021828575.1 Pseudomonadota bacterium | reverse complement strand
GGGCCTTGTACAACACTGCTTGATTTTTGTGCAGAAGAGCTTCGTTTTGCGTGTTACCACCCAGATAACTCACCACAGCACCCACCGCAGCCAGGACAGCGGTAAAAATGGCCACCTGTTGCGCCAATCCCACCCCCCTCCCATGCCCCGATGCCGCATGCTCCAGTTCATGTTCGTGCGCACCGTGAACGTGGAAATCCTCTTCCATGTTTAGTCTTCCCGCTGTTCTGCTTGCGCTCGACGCTGCTTCACGGCCTCTCCCAACATATCGACCAGAATGATGGTGTCGTCAAAAGAGATGCAACCATCGGTGATGCTCTGTCCATACACCAGCGGCTGACCGGGCTGAAGATCCTGGCGACCAGCCTTCAAGTGGCTTTCCACCATGACGCCCAGGATGCGTGTTTCACCACTGACAATCTGACTGGACACATCTTTTGCCACGAGCAACTGCTTTTGGGGATCCTTTAGGCTGTTGGCATGACTGAAATCCACCATCACACGGCCAGGAAGGCCCGCCGCGGAAAGCTCGCTCGCAGCGGCATTCACACTGGCTGCATCAAAATTCGGTTTTTTTCCACCTCTCAGGATCACATGACAATCATCATTGCCACGCGTGGCCACGATGGCAGAACGCCCTGCCTTGGTGACTGAAAGAAAGTGATGGGGTTGCCGAGCGGCCCGAATGGCATCCACTGCAATGCGCAAATTGCCATCCGTGCCATTCTTGAATCCCACTGGACAGGACAGGCCCGAAGCCAGTTCACGATGTACCTGGCTTTCAGTGGTACGTGCCCCGATGGCCCCCCAACTGATGAGATCTGCGAAATACTGGGGGGTGATCAGGTCGAGAAACTCGGTTCCAGCTGGCATCCCCAATCCATTGATATCCAGCAATAGCCCCCGAGCCAGACGCAGGCCTTCGTTGATCTGGAAACTGCCATCCAGCCTGGGATCATTGATGAGCCCTTTCCAACCCACGGTCGTGCGGGGCTTCTCGAAATACACACGCATGACGATCAGCAATTCCCTTTTCCAGGTTTCGCGAAGATCCAGCAAACGTTTTGCGTACTCAAGGGCCGCCTGGGTATCGTGAATTGAACAGGGCCCCACAATGACCAACAACCGGTCATCCATGCCATGAAGGATACGATGAACATCCTGGCGCGTCTCGAACACCACGCGTGAAGCTTTTTGGGAAAGCGGAAACTCTTCCAGCAAATGTGCTGGCGTCATGAGCTCCTTGATTTCCCGAATTCGAACATCATCGATGTCTGGATGCGAGGTATTCATGGTGGGGAAATATCCATCACGGTCAGAAAACCCGTCATTCTACCAAACCCTGCGCGGTGCCACCCACTGTCAATCCATCGATGCGCAAGGTGGGTTGTCCAACACCCACGGGTACGCTCTGACCTTCCTTGCCACAAACACCCACCCCCGGATCAAGCGCCATGTCATTGCCAATCATGGAAACTTTCGTCAATACGTCGGGTCCATTTCCGATGAGTGTGGCACCACGAACGGGATACGTCAGTTTTCCATCTTCAATCATCCAGGCTTCCGCCGCCGAGAACACGAATTTCCCACTGGTGATGTCCACCTGACCGCCACCAAAATTGGCAGCGTACAAACCACGTGAAACGGATTCAATGATTTCGCCGTGATGATGACTTCCATTCAACATGTAGGTGTTTGTCATGCGGGGCATGGGAATGTGTGCATAGGACTCACGACGACCATTTCCTGTCAGGGGCATGCTCATCAGCCTCGCGTTCAAGCTGTCCTGAAGATACCCCTTGAGGATTCCGTCTTCAATCAGGGTCGTGCATTGGGTAGGATTGCCTTCATCGTCCCTGTTAAGCGAGCCACGGCGATGGGGCAAGGTTCCGTCGTCCAGCACGGTCACGCCGGGGGCAGCCACACGCTCACCGATTCTTCCAGAAAAGGCGGAAGTTCCCTTCCGATTGAAGTCTCCTTCGAGACCATGCCCAATGGCTTCGTGCAAAAGAATACCCGGCCATCCCGGGCCCAGTACGACCGTCATGGGTCCGGCAGGAGCGGGACGAGCATCCAGATTGGTCAGCGCCTGAACAACTGCCTTGCGCGCATAATCTTCGAGAATGGCATCATCGAAATATTCATAACCAAACCGCCCACCACCGCCTGAAGAACCCTGCTCGCGGAGACCGCCCTGTTCAGCAATCACTTGCAGGGATACCCGAACAAGGGGACGCACGTCCGCGCTCAGATGCCCATCGCTACGAGCAATCAGTACCACTTCGTATTCACCTGCCAGTGAAGCCATGACTTGCGTCACGCGTGGGTCCATCTGTCGTGCCATGCGCTCCAGCTTTTCGAGCAGCCTGACCTTCTGGTCGTCCTGAAGTGTTTTAAGAGGATCCTGCGGCAGGTAAAGCGCTGGACGCGTGGCATCGGCACGCAACAGCGGTCGCGCCCCGGACTGCCCGGAACGGGCAATGGCCCGCGTGGCCTCGGCAGCCTGAAGCAGCGAATCCCACTGGATATCATCTGAATAGGCAAAAGCAGTTTTTTCGCCGCTGATGGCGCGCACACCCACCCCTTGATCAATGTGGAATGAACCGGACTTCACGACCCCTTCTTCGAGACTCCATCCTTCTGCCCGGCAATACTGAAAATAAAGGTCGGCCGCATCCACCTGCCGGGTGAGAATCTCGCCAAACACCTGCTCCAGTCGCGAACTGTTCAATGCGTAAGGAGCCAGAAGCACGGTTTCTGCCAAAGCCAATACATCGTTACTCATTTTAAGTCATCCTGTTCGAGTATTTCCTTGTGGCACCTCAAGTCCCACCACTCGATGAGACAGCGCCGGCAAACTGGCCCGAAGGTCCGACTGGTGTACGGGATTGACCCCGGCCATCACCACTCCGGACCCCCGGGGCAACTGATCAAGCACAACCCCCCATGGATCAACGATCATGGAAGAACCGTGGGTTTCCCGACCATTCATGTGGTACCCACCCTGGGCAGGTGCCACCACATAGGCCATGTTTTCGATAGCCCGCGCCCTGACAAGGGTATCCCAGTGAGCTTTACCAGTGGTCTCGGTAAAAGCTGCCGGAATAAAAATCATGTCAACCATACCCATCGCCCGATACAACTCTGGAAATCGCAAGTCGTAACATATGGACAATCCGAACTTTCCGAAAGGGGTGTCCACAGTCACCACTTCATTCCCGGGCTCAATAGTGCGCGATTCGTCGTAGCACTCTTCTCCTCGCCTGAAGCCAAACAGGTGAATCTTGTCATATCTGGCTGCACACCTGCCTGTAGCATCGAATACGAGGCAACTATTGCGTATTTTTCCCTCGACTGAGCTCCGAATGGGCACAGTCCCTCCTACGATCCATATTCCCAAGCGCCTGGCAGTACGGGACAGAAATTCCTGTACGGGACCATTGCCAAAATCTTCAGCCAGCGCCACCTTGTCATGCTCATGCATGCCCATGATGGCAAAATATTCCGGCAGGGCCACGACAGAAGCCCCCTGGTCGGCTGCCATCTTGATCAGTCGTGCCGCTTCGGCCAGATTGGAGCCCACATGGGGACCTGATGCCATTTGTATGGCCGCCACCCTGAAGCTTCCAGGCAAAGGCCTGGCCTTTCCAAAACCTTCGTCTTGCGAGCGGTGGCTACTGTTTTGCGGTATCACTGCGGCTCTCCTGCGATCATGGCTTGGGTAACAGGCTGAGCGTGCCTGTTTTCGTGATATCGGGATTATCCCATGCGCCATCGATGGAATATTCGTAACTCAAGGCTCTGTCCAGTGGATTATGCAGGATTTTCTGCACAAGGTAGGTGGCTGCTCCCGCCACGGGCCCGCCAATCACGGTAGTGGCCAATGAGAGACTACTGCCTACGGCAGGATCTACCCTGGCCTGCAGAGAAGCTGTTTCCAACAGCAAGTTCACGTCACCCGACAAAGCCACCTTGGCCGAAGGACCTTCCATGACGAAATCGTCGGTGGAAAGCTTTCCACGGTCAAGCCTGAAATCGGATTTCAGGGTGTCAAAGGCAAAACCATCAGAAAACACATCATTGAAGTCGAGAGTAATCCGTCTCGGCAAGCTCTGCAAGCTGAGCAATCCAAGCAGTCGGCCCAGACTGCTGGTTTCCACCTTGCTAAATTGGCCGTCCTTTAGATCAACTGAAAAAGTTCCCTGCAACGCACCAAGATCGAAATCACCTGGCCCTCCCGGCCATTGCACGGACCCCTCCATATCACCGTGACCACGAGAAAGGGTACCTGGATGATTCATGGCTGCCAGAAACTTCCCCAGATCATCTGCTTTCAGGGCGAGTTTCAGTCGAACGGCCTCTGCTCCCTCCATAATCCAGTCGCCACTACCTTCCATGGTTCCACCGGGATCCTCCAGAGCCCACTGACGTACATGCCAGCCTGTTCTGTCCGGCTCTCCAGACAGGCGTACCCTGCCATAAGGTTTGCCATGCAATGCCAGATGATCCACAACGATGTCCATGGAAGGCAGGTGCTGATGAGCCCCTGAAACCTTGGAAACAACTGGTGGTGAAGGGTTCTTCGTATCTTTGGGCCCCTCCGGCACATCCAAGTGTTCCAGATGGACTTCCAAATGACCGATACCCGTCGGATCCCAGGACCACTGCCCGACTTCATGGTCCCCACGACTGTTCAGGATCCAGCGATCGGACTGGCGTGCCCCATCAACCTGCTGGTCACCCCATGAACGGCCCATCCAGTCCATGTGGTGCAAAGTCAGAAGAAGACGGTTCACGGGCCAGACGATGCCTGAAGATTTGCCGGTATCCTGCCCCTGCAGGTCGGCCAGCAGGGTTTGCCACTCCGTCACGTTGATGGTATCCACAGACCCGGTCAAAAGCATACCTTCCTGAGGCAGGGAAGGTACGTCACCACCCAACCGGATCTCTCCTCTGTCGGGTTGCAGCTGGGGATTATCGGCCTTGCGCACATAACGCATCCGCATTCCACCCCATTTGCCCCAGACACCATGCAAAACAAGTGAATGATCGTCGCGTACGCCATCAAGAACAAATGGCCAGGGCTGCCCAGCGGGTTTGAGATAGGGTTTGGGGGCATTCACACTCAAACCCGTCACGGATGACCTCAACTGGAAAGACGCCCGCCCTCCATGAATTTCGCCGTTGGCATGCCAATGGGTTGAACCATGAAGAATCTGCGTCAGGCTTGCGTAGCCCGCTTTTTCCAGTCCATCCGCTGAAAGTCCTCCATTGAGTTCGAATTTTACGGGACCGGCCAGGAAACCTGTCAAATTACCCTGCAATGGCTCATGAAAAAAAGAGCTCGTGGCCGTAAAAGCCAGCCGACTCTTGCTACGGGTGTCGAACAGCAAGACATGTCCTTTCCAATCTACAGTCTTGCCCAACTGATCCAGAAAGGCACCCGGATAACGATTGACAATACTGGCGCGGGTCGTACTGCCGACCAGAGCCAAGTCCAGTCCACCCGTTGCAGGCGCCGTCACGTGAACTGAAACGGGATCTCCAAGAAAATCGACTTGGGAATCCACATTCACGACAGTCATTTTTTTGGAGAAGGAAAAATCCCCTTTCCAAGGTTCAAGGCCGGAAACTTCGTGCAGAACGTCTTCATGATAGACGGAAGCCAAGGTGGACATGTCTGCCTTGCCAGTCGCGACCAGATGAACCACATCCGGCGTGGGCATGGTCAGGGAAAATGCGGCATCCCCACCCAGCACTTCCCCTGTCAACGAAGGTGCTGATACCGAATTTTCCGTGAATTCAAGTGGCCCCGTCACTCGGGAAATAGGTGGTGTTCCCAGCGAATCATTAAACAACGTGGCACCCTGCAAAGTATAAATTCCGTGGACCCGCGCATCCAGAGCGTGTCGCAGGGGAATATTGACCTGAATGTCCAGATGACCATCGCCTGCTCCATCAAAACTGTCCAAGGCATGATCCAGATATCCGGATACCGGGCTCTGGCGCATAAAATCCAAACCACTCTTCAATGCACACGACACTTTTCCCTGAACATCCAACCGCTCGTCTCCATTGGTCAGGTCAGGAATGTGCGCAGTGGCAGACAAGATTCTGGCACCCAGCACATTGCCACTGTCTGCCATGACGGTAAGGCTCCCTCCCTCAATGGACAACCGGCCATTCACATGGGTGATGGCAGGCCAGTCCGGCATGTATTTCAAACTGGCATCCTCGATCCGCGCCCCCACGCGGAAATGTCCTCCCTTGTCTCCCTGAAAAGGAAATGCATTCAAATTGCCATTGAGTTCAAACGTCACATCACGGGCTGTCCCACTTACCAGGGCAGTCTGAAGCCAATCCCGCGCATCCTTTGAAACCATCAGGGGCAAGTAGCGCCATACCGCAGAGGGCGATGCATGCCGCAGGACTCCCTTCAAACTGGAATTTCCCGGTCCCTCCGCACCCCACCACAGGGTACCTTCCATATGCCCTGCAAGATCATTGTTGACCACTTCCAGATGGTTCACCCTGACTTCCGTCTGTCCAGCCCGCCACGTCCACCCTGCATTGACCTGAAAACCATGAATTGGAAATGGCTGTGCAAACACCTTGGGCAACCTCAGGGACGTTTCACCACCAACGCCTTCTATTCGTCCTGACTTGGGCGATGCCTCCAGATGACCACTAAACTGGTTGATAGCAGGGAGTACATCCTGAGCGTTCAGGTGAAAGCCCATGAGATCGGCCCGGATACCATAATCGGTGGGTTGCCTGGGCGGACCCTTCCAGAAAAGATCCAGGTCCCTGACTTGCCCCTGCAACCCTTGAGCCACCCAGAATGCTCGTTGGCCTGCCGTCAACGGAAGAGCATCAAGCAATTTACCCACCTGACCAAAATCAAGCCGGTTGACACGCACTGCCCCGCCCTCATCTCCCGCTCTAAAGTGCAGGTTGAGTGGTACGACAGGTTTGAAGCTTCCCGTGCCCTGTACAGTCAACCCCAAAGTGGACATGTCAACGCCACCGGTTATTTCAGAAAAGGCCAGCGTACCCTGAATATGGTCAAAATGGAGGGGAGCTGGCGCTGTGGGAAACTGTGCATCAATGCCTTGCATGTCCCCCGCAATCTCGATGCCCCAGTGGGGCGAATGGTGCCAAAGGAGCTTCACATCCAGATTGCCATGCCCCTGGTTGAGGGGTGCAAGCTGAGCTATCCAGCGTTTGGCCACTCTCAGGTCCACTCGTCTGGAATGTACTGCCAGGTAACCATTCCAATCGGACATGTCGGCCAGACGACGCCCCGATATCTTGCCCTCGATGGAAACGGGAGCCCCCAAATTCTCGGGAGGAATGAACGCGACCGAGATCTGATGGAAGTTTCTGCGGTTGCGCAGGTGGATGCTACCCTGTTGCAGCAACAAGGGTAACCCACCAGCCTGATCGTCTTGCCACTCAAGGGTGGCGTGAGTGATGTCTATCCGGCCCTGCTGTAACAACCATTCGAGAAAATGGTTATCTCCATCGGAAGATCTGGGCAGCGGAATACCCGAGAGAAAAAGCTGACCTGAAGCATCCATCCTCAAGGCAAGAGTGGGGCCATCAATGACCAGGGATACCAGATCCAGTCTTCCCCTTAGCAGTGAAGATAACGACAACGTCCCCCGTACCTGGTCCAGATGCAACCCCGGGGTTCCGTTCGGACTATAAAGAACAACCTGTTTCAGCGTTACTGTAGGTAACAACCCGACACCAGCAGCCGATAGCTGGCCAATGCTGACCCGGGCACCTGTGGCCTGCAGGAAGGCTGCCTCTAGATCAGGTCGATAACGGTCGACATTGCGAAGAATCGTGATCTGGAGAAAAATCCAGAAGAGCAACAACAGGAGGGCCAGCACCCCTCCGCCCCAAAGGCAGGTCTTGAATGAAACCCTCAATACTGCCCGATGACTGACCATGCGCACCATTATAAATCATGTGCACCCCTCAACCGGCGGCAGAAAAGCGCCGATTGATAAACAGCGCGTTGCCCTGCATTTTCTTGGCCTGACTTTTGGCCCCCGATGCCAGCTTTGAAACTTCCATGTAAGAGGAAAAACGGTCCGGGGGCACAACGACGGCCCCAATAGACAAGGATGTCAGAGGATGGAACACTTTTTCGAACTGACGGTTTTCAGTGCAATACCCCCCAAGCTCAAGATCTTCCCGCGTAAAATGGGTGCGTACCCCCTGTTCGAATTCGCGCAGAGCAGCATGGCAGCGATCCTCCCAGTCCTGACTCTGAAACAGGACGATGAAATCGTCACCACCAATATGCCCAAGAAAATCCGCCTCGGGAGCACAGGCCCTTTTCAGGATTTCTGCGGTCATCTGGATGATGGCATCACCAGCACTGAACCCGTAAAGGTCATTGTAGGGTTTGAAATGATCCAGATCACAATAACACGCCACAAAAGATGTCCTGTCCCTCAACAGACTGTCCAGATGTTCATGAATGGGTACGTTCCCCGGTAACTGGGTCAACGGGTTGGCATATTTGGCGGCTTGAATCTGCATATCGGTGATCACGCGGATCAAATCCTGACCATAGGCCATGCCGTGATATTTCCCCTGATCCGTTACGATGAACCCCTGCACCAGGTGACGTCGTTCCGAACTGCTCAGGATTCGGCTGATGTCCTGTACTGTGGCCGTTTTCTCCACCAGCAAGGGCTGTGTATCCATGAACTGGGCACAGGATTTCTTTCCAAACAGCTCATGCCGATAAGGTTGGGCGAAACTGCCCACCATGGATGAGCGGGTAATCAGTCCTACTGGCGCTTGCGCGTTGTCCACCACAGGCAAGGAGTCCACATGAGGATTCTTTTCCAGGATGCGCAACACATGATCGTTGGAATCCATCAACCTGACCGGAGACTGCTGATGAATGAGGTTCCGTGCAGTGATGGTATCCCGGGTGCACGTTTCATGGTCTTGATCTTCCTTTCCCCCCCCATGAAACAGCGCATGACTAATGCCGGGCAACAGCATTTTTTCAGGGTCTGACACCGGTTTGGCAAAATAATAGCCCTGACCGTCAGTCATGCCAAGCCGTTTCGTGACTCTCATTTCGGCTTCGGTTTCGATACCCTCTGCAATGACACGACAGCGCGCTTGACGTGCAATGTCCAGAATGGAACGAATGAACTGCTCCTTAACCGGATCATTTTCAATGTTCTGTACGAAGTGCTTGTCGATTTTCACGAAGGCAGGACGCAATTCGGACCACAATCGCAAACTCGAAAAACCTTCCC
>JAJZEL010000134.1:0-1903 GCA_021828575.1 Pseudomonadota bacterium | reverse complement strand
CTTCCCCCAGATCATCTATGGCCAGAGAATAGCCGGCTCGACGACAGTGCCCCACTGCTTTCGCCAATGCATCTGCACCAAAATTGACGATCCGCTCTCCTTCCGTCAATTCCATCACGATCCGTTCGGCAAACAGATTGCCCGAATCCAGCAAACCTTCTTCATAACCAGCATCACCGGAACAGCCCTGTATCAGAACTTCAGGACTGATATTGAGAAACAATTGCCCGGGCAAACCAAGGTCCAGAAACGAACGGATCAGGACCTTGTGGCATGTCAATTCCAACCTGGCACGCCACCCGGCATCAGTGGCTGCCCTGAGCAACTCCTGCGGTGAATGAAAAGGGCTGTTTTCAGGACCCCGGATCAAACCCTCGTACCCGTAGATCTCGCCCGTGTGTAAATTGACAATAGGCTGAAAGCGCGCCGAAAGGCGACTTGCCTGAATGATTTCCCTGATCTGGTCGTGCTCATCCGTTTCGAGACACCACATCGCTTGCTGACCTCCATGGTTACACGCACCACGGATTCTCGGCAATTATTCTTGCATATTCATGACACGTGAAACGCGAGTGGGGTCCAGATGCCCCGGTGCTGATGCTGAAGACCGAAACAGACTGGATTCGAATGCCCTGGGAGGAATGGGCTGCGCAAACAGGTAGCCTTGTCCAAAATCACAGCCGGCAGCCAACAGGAGATCCCGCTGGGCGGAATTTTCGATGCCTTCGGCAATGACCTTGAGACCCAGCTCGTGGCCCATGACGATGATAGCCTTGGACAGGGCCAAGTGTCTGGAACCCGGAGTCACCAGATCCTGCGTGAAGGAGCGATCAATCTTGAGGTAATCAATGGGGAAATGATTGATGTAGGACAGGGATGAGTATCCAGTACCAAAATCGTCAATGGCTACCTGAATCTGGGAATCCCGGAAATTGTTCAGAAGGCGGTTGATGGAGGGATCCTTGTCCAGCAGCAGATTCTCCGTGATCTCAATGATCATGTTATCACCGGATATGCCCAGACTTTTCAGATGATCCATCCAGGCATCCAGAACATTTTTTCTGACCTGGAACTGGCCGGGAGACATGTTGACCGTCACCTTGAAACCTGGCGCCTTTCGGACCCAGCGGCTCGCCCAGCGAGAAGCTTCGCGGAATACCCAGTCCCCAATATCCGATATCAGCCCGGACTCCTCAGCCAACGGAATGAATTCAGCGGGAGCTATGGATCCTTGCTGGGGATGCTGCCACCTGAGCAAGGACTCTGCCTTGTCGACCTGCCCTGTATCCAGATTGATGACAGGTTGAAAATGCAAGGAAAGCTGATCGTTTTTGAGTGCCTTGCGCAAATCATCCAACAACCGTAAACGACTTTGCGCCTTTTCCTGCAGCGAACGGGTAAAAAAGCTGAACTGGTTCCGGCCGGCATTCTTGGCTGCATACATGGCCTGGTCCGCGTTGCTGATCAGCGTTTCGATCTCGCTACTGTCCGTAGGGTAAAAAGTGATGCCAATACTGGCTGAAATGTGCAGCGGCCGTTTGTCCAGCGTCAGTTCGAAAGGTGCAGACAATCGATTCAGGATATTGCTGGCAATGGTCTCCACTCGGGACACATCTTTCAACTGGGGAAGGATCACTGTGAACTCATCTCCACCCAGCCGAGCCACCGTGTCCGACTCTCGGACACAGGACATGATTCTGCGGGCGGCTTCCATGAGCAGCAAGTCTCCCGTCTGGTGACCCAGGTTGTCATTCACTTCCTTGAACCTGTCCAGGTGAATGAACAACACGGCCATGCGAGTCTCATCGCGCTTGGCCTTCTTGATTTCATGCCCCAGAAGATCGTAGAACATGTGCCTGTTGGGCAATTCCGTCAACTGATCGAAGTTGGCCTGACGCCAAAT
>JAJZEL010000092.1 GCA_021828575.1 Pseudomonadota bacterium | reverse complement strand
CGGCCACTTCTGCCGCAAAATCCTCACTCTTCTTCTCGATGCCTTCGCCCACCTGGAACATGCTGAACCGGTTCACCCTGGCTTTCCGGGCATTTAGAAGTTGATCGACGGTCTGATCAGGATTCTTGACGAAAGGTTGTCCCAGCAACGTCACTTCTGCCAGATATTTCTGGATGCGACCTTCCACCATACGCGCCACGATGTCCGCCGGCTTGCCAGATTCAGCAGCCTGGGCGGTGTAAATGTCCCTTTCACGCTGCAGAAGATCAGCAGGCACTTCATCACGCGAAACACACACTGGCTTGCTGGCGGCAATATGCATAGCCACATCGCGTCCCAGGGCGTCATCTCCATTCTGGAAATCAACCAGCACACCGATCCGTGAACCATGCAAGTAACAAGCCAGCGCACCTTCGGTGGAATAACGCACAAAACGACGCACCGTCATGTTTTCGCCCAGTTTCATGATGAGCGCCTTGCGCACTTCTTCAAGGGTTCCACCAACCGGCAAATGACTGTTCACCAAGTCTTCCACCTGGACCGGATTGGTGCCGGTGACCTGTTCTGCCACTTGGCGCGCAAAAGTCACGAAATCTTCGTTCTTGGCAACGAAATCGGTTTCGCAGTTGACTTCCACCAGTGCGCCAGTCTTGCCATCGGCCGCAATGAATGCGGCCACAACCCCTTCAGCCGCCACGCGCCCGGCAGCCTTGCTGGCTTTGGCTCCGCTACGGATACGCAGTAGATCTTCTGCTGCTTTCATGTCTCCCTGAGCTTCAGACAGCGCCTTTTTGCATTCCATCATGCCAAGGCCCGTTCTTTCTCTCAGTTCTTTCACCATCGATGCGGTAATTTCCGCCATTTCCTTACACTCCAGATATTTCAGTCACAGGATCAACCGGAAATCGTTATTCCGAGACTGCTTCCTCTTCCACAAATTCACCCGCTTCCACCACTTCGTTCAGTGACTGGGTACGGCCCTCGAGGATGGCATCTGCCACACCACGAGCGTACAGACGAATGGCACGTGCCGAATCATCGTTGCCCGGAATGACGTAGTCCACGCCTTCCGGAGAGTTGTTGGTATCCACTACGCCAATAATGGGGATACCCAACTTGCAAGCCTCCACCACAGCATTTTTCTGGTAACCCACATCAATGATGAACAGGGCATCCGGAAGGTTGGCCATGTCCTTGATTCCGCCAAGGCTACGTTCCAGTTTTTCCATTTCACGCTGATAGTTGAGGGCCTCTTTCTTGGACAGTTTCTCCATGGAACCGTCTGTGAACATAACAGCCAGATCCTGAAGGCGTTTGATGGACTGACGCACTGTCTTGTAATTGGTCAGCATACCCCCAAGCCAGCGATGGTCCACGAAGGGGGCGCCAGCACGCAGCGCCTCTTCATGAACGATATCCCTGGCCTGGCGCTTGGTTCCCACGAACAGCACCGTGCCCTTGTTGGCGGACAGCTGGCGCACGAATTTCATGGCTTCCAGGTAAAGGGGAAGGGTTTTTTCCAGGTTGACGATGTGGATCTTGTTGCGATGACCAAAAATATAAGGGGCCATCTTGGGATTCCAGTAACGGGTCTGGTGGCCGAAATGCACACCGGCCTCGAGCATTTGACGCATGGTGACAGTCATGACGAACTCCTTCAGTTCAGGGTTGAGCCTCCATCGGTCGAACAGACCCGCCCATTCAGGCAGGCACCCTCGTCTTTAGACCGATGTGTGAATTTGGCAACGAAACGTTGCCATGCATAAGCCCTCGGACAAACCGTCCAAAAGCCCCCCATTCTAGCACGCAGGGCATCCCTCATACAAGGGACAAGCTTCCGGTAATATGGGGCTTTAAGGAAAGGTTTACTCCTCGCAACCCCATGAGCATTCACATCAAAACGCCCGATGACATCCTGAAAATGCGGGTGGCGGGTCGTCTCGCCTCGGAGGTGCTTGATTTCATCACGCCTCATGTAAAGGCGGGCATCACGACCGGAGAACTGGACAGACTGTGTCACGACTACATGGTCAACGTGCAGCACACCATACCAGCCCCTTTGAATTATGCCCCTCCTGGCCATAGCCCCTATCCCAAGTCCATTTGCACTTCCATCAACCATCAAGTATGCCATGGCATTCCTGGCGATAAAGTGCTTAGAAACGGCGACATCGTCAATCTGGATATCACGGTCATCAAGGATGGGTTCCATGGAGACACCAGCCGCATGTTCCTGGTGGGAGAATCCAGCCGCCAAGCCGCCAGGCTATGCGAAGTCACCTATGAGGCCATGTGGCGTGGTATTCGCGTGGTTCGTCCCGGCGCACATCTGGGTGATATCGGGCACGTCATCCAGACCTTTGCCGAAACTTCCGGTTATTCCGTGGTCCGTGAATTTTGTGGGCATGGCATTGGACGAAACTTTCACGAAGCCCCTCAGGTGCTGCACTATGGTCGGGCAGGGACCGGCACCAAGCTACAGGCCGGGATGGTCTTCACCATCGAACCCATGATCACCGCAGGAAAAAAAGCCATTCGCCAGCTGGGTGACGG
>JAJZEL010000068.1 GCA_021828575.1 Pseudomonadota bacterium | reverse complement strand
GACGCCATCCAGGAAGGATTGAAGGAAGCCACGCGTGTGCCGTTGGCTTGTGCCAAGACCTGTGCCGAGGTGATTGCGATAGCCCAGCGCTCGGCCGAACATGGCAATCTCAACGTCATCAGCGACACGGGTGCCGGTGTGCTGGCGTTGCAGGCAGCCATGCGCAGTGCGGCGCTGAATGTCTACATCAACATTCCCAGCATCAGGGACCAGGCTTTTGTGGCGTCCGTGTCCCAGGAGCTTGAGGCATTGATGACCAAAAGCCTGCCCCTGACCGAAGCGGTGTACACCAAGGTCAGAAGCAGGATGGGCGGTTAAGTTCAGAAGCGGTTGTAGAGCCGCTGGATGGTTTCCTGCTGTTCCTGGATGACGGATTTGACCAGATCCCCGATGGAGAGCAGGCCCACGACGCGTCCATTGTTGACCACCGGCAGGTGACGCATGCGTTTTTCCGTCATGATGGTCATGCAGTCTTCCTGCGTTTGCTGCAGGGTGACGGTCACCACCGGCGAGACCATGATGTCGGAGACGGGCGTATCCATGGCGGTCTTGCCCATCAGGGCCACCTTGCGGGCATAATCCCGCTCCGAAAGAATGCCCACGAGCGCGTCGCCCTCCATGACGAGCAGGGCACCCACATTTTTCTCGGATAGCAGCCGCAGTGCCTCGATCACCTTGGAATGAGGGCTGATCGACCAGAAACCTCCTGGTTTGGTGGCGAGCAGATCTTTGACGCTATTCATGAGGGCGCTCCTCCTCGAGTCAGCTGTTGACGTAATTTTCCAGGTGATGGATGGTGGCTTCCTGTTCCATGAGGGCATCCTTGACGATGTCGCCAATGGAAAGGATGCCAACCACACGCCCGTTGTCCACCACCGGCAGGTGACGGACGCGGTGGGCAGTCATGAGCGCCATGCAATCTTCGCGGTTTTGTTGCGGGGTGACCGTCAGCACGGGCGTGGCCATGATGTCGGAGACCGGGGTTTCCACCGAGGTTCGCCCCAGCAGGGCCACCTTGCGCGCATAATCCCGTTCGGAAAGAATGCCCACAAGCCGGCCTTCCTGCATGACCATGAGTGCCCCTACATTCTTCTCGGCCATCATGCGCAGCGCCTCGATAATCTTGGCTTCGGGCGAAATGAAGCTGAGCTCTGACGCCCTTTTGTTTTTTATAAGCATTTTGACGCTATTCATTGTTGTTCCTCCTCTGGCAAGCTGTGGAGTTACAAGTTGGGGTAATTCGGACCGCTCCCCCCCTCGGGCACCACCCAGCGGATGTTTTGGGTGGGATCTTTGATATCGCAAGTCTTGCAATGAATGCAGTTCTGTCCGTTGATCTGCAGTCTCGGGGCAGCGCCGGCTTCCCGCACAATCTCGTAAACGGCGGCAGGGCAATACCGGCTTTCAGGACTATCATACACCCTTAGATTGGTTTTAATGGCAACCTCAGGGTGCTGCAGGGTCAGGTGGACGGGCTGGTCTTCTTCGTGCGCGGTATTGGTCAGGAAGACGGAGGAGAGACGGTCAAAAGTAATGCGGCCATCCGGCTTGGGGTAAGGGATGGGCGTGCAGGCTGCCGCTGGCTTGAGTTGCTGGTGGTCGGGCCGATGGCGCAAGGTCCAGGGGGCCCTGCCGCGAAACACCCAGGTGTCCAGTGCCGCATGGGCCATGCCGGCCCATAGCCCCCAGTGAAATCCGGGGCGGATGTTGCGCGCGTCACGCAGTTCTGCCCACAGCCAACTGGCTTTGAGTTGCTGCTCGTATGCCGTGCAGGGGTCCGAAGCCGCAGTGCCAGCCAGATGTGCTGCCAGGGCTTCGGCGGCCACCATCCCCGATTTGAGCGCCGTATGGCTGCCCTTGATTTTGGGTACGTTGAGAAACCCTGCGCCATCCCCGATCAGCAGCCCGCCCGGAAAGGTCAGCCGCGGAATGGATTGCCAGCCCCCTTCGCTGAGGGCACGGGCACCATAGGCGATGCGCCGTCCGCCCTCGAAAATGGGGCGGATGGCGGGGTGGGTTTTAAAGCGCTGGAATTCTTCAAAGGGGCTGAGATAAGGGTTCTGGTAGTCCAGGCCCACCACAAACCCCACCGACACCTGGTTATCGGCCAGGTGGTAGAGCCATGATCCGCCATAGGTGGCCTGGTCCAGGGGCCAGCCCACCGTATGGACCACACGGCCGGTGGCATGCTGGGCGGGATCGATTTCCCACAGTTCCTTGATACCCAGGCCATAGGTTTGCGGATTGCAGTCGCGGTTGAGTTCGAAGCGCTCCATGGCCAGACGCGTGAGCGAGCCGCGACAGCCTTCAGCCAGCACCGTCTGGCGTGCCAGCAGCGCCATGCCCCGCTGAAAACGGGGACCAGGGGCACCGTCACGGCCAATGCCCATGTCGCCGGTGGCTACGCCCACGACCTCGCCCTGGGCGCCATACAGGATTTCAGCGGCCGCAAATCCGGGGTAGATTTCAACCCCCAGGGCCTCGGCCTGGGCGGCCAGCCACTTGCAGAACTCACCCAGGCTGACGATGTAGTTGCCGTGGTTGCGCATGGCAGGCGGGGTGGGCAACGCCCATTTACCCCGGG
>JAJZEL010000088.1 GCA_021828575.1 Pseudomonadota bacterium | reverse complement strand
CGGTCGGCTCCTTGAGCCTTGTTTCCATGAAAGTGACTTCCGTGGTGGCTGCCGTGCTGCTGGACAGGGTAGGGCGTTATCTGCTGGCCAGGCGTCCGGAAGGAAAACCCTATGCAGGCTATTGGGAATTTCCTGGAGGCAAGGTGGAATCAGGCGAATCGCCTGATGTGGCGCTGGATCGGGAACTTCAGGAAGAACTGGGCATTCGGCCCCACTGCATGTATCCGTGGATATCCAGAACGTTTCATTACGAGCATGCCCTGGTGCATTTGCAGTTTTTCCGGGTCACGAAATGGCAGGGCACCCCGGAGCCGAAGGAAGGTCAGCACCTGGCCTGGCAAGGTGTTGGCTGTTCTCCGGTGGCCCCTGTTCTGCCCGCCAATGGCCCTTTGCTCAGGGCGCTGGAACTGCCAGTGATTTATGGGGTCACAGACGGAGAAGCACTGGGTGAACCGGCCTTGCTCGAGGCGCTCGAGCGGGCTTTTTTCCGGGGACTTCGACTGGTTCAGGTGCGTGAAAAATCCCTGAACGACCTGTTACTGTCCCGACTTGCAGAAAAAATCCTGAGGGTGGCGGAACCCTGGCACGCCAGGGTATTGATCAACGGGTCACTGGAGGTGGCTCGGGCAGTCGGATCCCATGGCGTTCACCTGACGGCTGCACAACTGAAAGATGTGGATGCCAGGCCTGAAATGCCTTTGGTGGCAGCTTCCTGCCATTCCAGGGAAGAACTGGACCGTGCGGAAAACCTTGGGCTGGATTTTGCAGTGCTGGGCCCGGTGGCTCCTACTCTGACCCATCCTGATGGCCCCCTTCTGGGCTGGACCGGATTCAGGGAAACGCTGGGTATGCCCGGATTGCCTGTCTTTGCCATTGGAGGCATGACGCCCGCAGAATTGCGGGTGGCCTGCCAGGCTGGAGCTCATGGCGTGGCGTCCATGCGTTCCCTGTGGGCGGGGAATGAATCCCTGCCGTTGCGTTGTTATGGAGAAACATGGCAAGAAGGCGATCCTACGGTTTCCTGATTCGTGCCAGCATCATCCTGGCTGCCTTGCATGTCTGGACGGGCTGGCAGCTTTTGCCGGACTTGCATGCAGGGGTGTCTGGCTGGGTGTTGGGAGCCGGTTTGCTTGCCACATCGAGTGTGCTCATTCCCGCCGGTTTTTGGCTGCGTTTCAGTACTTGGCATTCCCGATGGAGTGATCGGGTTACCCTGGCAGGTTATTTGTGCATGGGGGCTTTTTCATCCCTGTGGGTGCTGACCTTGTTGCGCAGCATTCTCCTGCTCTTGTTTCATCCGTCGGGGGTGTGGGTACAGGACAGCGCACTGACGGTCATTCTACTTTCCGCCTGGTTCACCCTGGTGGGGTATGTGAATGCTCACCGACTCCCGGGGGTCGTTCATGTGACGGTACCCATCAAGGGGTTACCAGAGGCCTTTGAGGGATTTTCCATTGTGCAGATCACTGACCTGCACGTGGGGCCGACGTTGCGCAGACGCTTTGTCGAACGTGTGGTCGCACGCGTCAACGCACTGGCCCCCGATCTGGTGGCTATCACAGGAGACATGGTGGACGGAAGCGTATCGAGCCTCTCGAGTCATACCGAACCCTTGGGGTGGCTCAAGGCTCCCGAAGGGGTGTACTGTGTGACCGGCAATCATGAGTACTATTCAGGCGCTCTGGACTGGGTTACGGAATGGTCGAGATTAGGGCTCAGGGTATTGCTGAACCAGCACGTGGTGCTGGAAAGGCAGGGAGCCAAGCTGGTCGTGGCGGGTATCACGGATTACAGCGCAGCTCAGTTCATTCCCGCGCATGCCAGCGATCCCGTCAAGGCCTTGGGAGAGGCAGGGCAGTTGTTGGCCCCCAGAGTATTGCTGGCTCACCAGCCTCGGTCTGCAGGGGCAGCCGCTGAAGCCGGGTTTGACCTCCAGATTTCGGGGCACACCCATGGTGGACAGTTCTGGCCCTGGAACCACTTCGTCCGCTTTCAGCAGCCGTTCACATCGGGCTTGCACAAATGGAAAAGGATGTGGGTCTATACCAGCCGGGGAACGGGGTACTGGGGACCGCCTAAGCGGTTCCTTTCTCCCGCGGAAATCACGTTACTTCACTTGGTGGCAGATAATTAGCGGCCGGGATAATAGTACACAGGCGGGGCAGGATAATAGCCGGGTTGCACGTAAGCCACGGGAGGGGCCGCGTATACGGGAGCAGGAACATACGCAGGCTGAGGGACCACAGCGACGGGCGGGGCATATACGACCGGACGCTGTACGAGCGCACTGCCAATGACGCCTCCCACAAGGGCTGCCCCAAAAGCAGGCACTGCCCAGCCTTCATGCCATCCTTCCCTGTGCCAGAATCCGCGGTGCCATCCGTCTGCATGAGCCACATTGAGTGTTGACAATCCGGACAGCAATGCCACGGTCAGAAGTTTTTTCATGACTAAACCTCCCTTCAAGTCATCAGTAAGCAACTACGGTTGCTGATTATGACTGTCCAGGCGTGAACGAAGTTCCCTTGTGGTTTCAAGAAGGCCCTCATACCCATCGCGCAACTGGTCGGGCAATGCGGGGTCGCCCACCAGGACGCCCAGCGTTTCCATCAGGCTGAATAAAAGGCCTTTTGCTGCGCCCACTGCCATGCTTCCCGTGGAAACGGCATGGTCGATGTGCTGGATGGCAGCCTGCAGGTGCTCAGGGCGGGAGTCGGGATGGGGCATGAATTCAGAGTTTTTTGTAGAGTCGGTAAGTCAAGTGCCAGGAGGCAGCCGCCACAACCCAGGAGGCCACCTTGGCTTCGGCAGAATCGATGACCAGCACACCCATCTGAACCGCAACAGCAAACATGGTGATGTTCAGGGACAGGATGGCGGCCCCAATGAACAAGGCGCTGGGGACGTTGAGCAGACCCAGATCCCGCTGCTTCCCCTTCAACGTGTCGGGGCGTTGCTTGAACAGGCTCTGCTGTTGTTTGCCTTTGAACACGATGAGCCTGCTCCAGAATGGCGAAAACGTGGGAAGCAATTATACATCTTTTTAATGGCGGCCGTGATTGCTCAGTTCGACTGCAACTCTCCCTGAAGATGGAAAAGGGCATTTCTGACCACGGGTTTCAATTCGTCAGTTCCGTGGTCTTCCACGTCCTGGAGCAAGGCATGCACCATGCGCGGCTCCCAGAATTTGCTGATATGTTCAGCCACGTCCCGGGCTGCCTGATCCTGATTGGGCATGGCCTCGAAGAAGGCACCGATATCATTGGCCATTTTTGCGAGATGCTGGGCGGACATCATGATGGAAATTCTCCTGAAGGAATGAAGCGCTCGGGGTGGGCATACACCACGTGATGTCCTTGCCTGGCGAATCCTGCCAGGGTCAGGTTGAACTGGTCGGCCATGCGGATGGCGAGCGCGGTGGGGGCGGAAATGGCCAACAACAGGCCGATGCCCATCTGGATGGATTTCTGCACCATCTCGTAACTGGCGCGGCTGGTGACCAGCAGGGCACCCACCGAAAAGTCGGTGCCTTGTCTCGTCAAGGCACCCACCAGTTTGTCGAGAGCGTTATGTCGTCCCACGTCTTCCCTGGAAAGGGCAATGCGATGTTGTTCATCCAGCCAGAAAGCCGCATGGGTGGCCCCGGTTTCCTGCTGCAGGGGCTGGTGACGATTCAGGTGACGGAGGGCTTGCTCGAGAGCCGGAACGGGGAGCCGGTGAGTGGATGTCACATCCGCCATGGGACGGAACACCTGGGCCAGGTGTTCCGCACCGCACAGGCCGCATCCCGTACGTCCTGCAAGGTTTTTCCGGCGCAGGTCCAGTGTTTCAAAGCGCGTGGTGTCAATGGTCATTTTCACCTGAAGACCGCCACTGAATTCACACACTTCCATGTCCTTCAGTTCGTCCGGGTGCTTGAGGATACCTTCTGTCAGGGAAAACCCCAGAGCAAAATCCTCAATGTCGGCTGGAGTGGCCAGCATGACCACATGGGGGACCCCGTTGTATTCCAGCCCGATGGGCGTTTCCTCGGCCACTGTTTCCAGAGTGGGTCCTGAAACCCCTGACGTGCAACGCACGGCGTTCACCCGAAGTGACTGGGGATGTCCGGAAGGAAGGATGATGGTATCCAATAGGTTGCTCACGACGGAGTCATCTGCTCCGGTCCGGGGCGCAGAAGGTGTTGCTGCATTTCGTCAAACTGCTGATGATATTTCTGCCAGTCGGACATTTGCCGGACCCGGGTGACCTGAACGGCGGTGACCTTGTATTCCGGGCAGTTGGTGGCCCAGTCTGAATTGTCGGTGGTGATGACATTCGATCCTGATTCAGGGAAATGAAATGTGGTGTACACCACACCCGGAGACATGCGTTCACTCACATGGGCGCGCAGGACCGTGTTGCCTGAACGGGAGGACACGCCCACCCAGTCGCCATCCAAGATGCCCCGGTCCTCGGCGTCATGGGGATGAATGTCCAGGCGGTCTTCCGAGTGGAATGCCATGTTGGCCGTGCGCCGGGTTTGGGCGCCCACGTTGTATTGGGAAAGTATGCGTCCAGTGGTCAGGAGGAGCGGGAATTTCGGGGTGACTTTTTCATCCGTCGGAACATACTGGGTGATCATGAACTGTCCTAGGCCGCGGACAAAACTTCCCACATGCATGAGTGGCGTGCCTTCGGGATTCTGGTCGTCGCAGGGCCATTGCACACTGCCCAGGCGATCCAGGAGGTCGTAGCTGACACCGGAAAAAGTGGGTGTCAGGCGGGCGATTTCATCCATGATCTCGGAAGGATGACTGTAGTGCATGGGATAACCGAGCGCATTTGAAAGAGCCACGGTGACTTCCCAGTCCGACATCCCACCCTTGGGGGGCATGACCTTGCGAACTCGCGAAATCCGTCGTTCTGCATTGGTGAAGGTGCCATCCTTTTCCAGGAAGCTCGATCCGGGAAGGAATACATGCGCATATTTGGCTGTTTCATTCAGGAAAATGTCCTGAACCACCAGACATTCAAGAGATGACAGGGCGGCAATCACATGTTGAGTGTTGGGGTCGGATTGCACGATGTCCTCTCCCTGGCAGTAAAGCCCCCTGAAGCTGCCGTCCAGGGCGGCCTCGAACATGTTGGGGATCCGTAACCCCGGTTCTTTTCTCAAGGGAAGTCCCCACGCAGATTCAAAGCTATGGCGGGTGGCATCGTCCGAAACATGTCGATAGCCGGGGTATTCATGGGGAAAGGATCCCATGTCACAGGAACCCTGGACGTTGTTTTGGCCGCGCAACGGATTGACTCCCACCCCTTCCTTGCCGATGTTTCCCGTGACCATGGCCAAGTTGGCAATCCCGATGACCATGGTGGAACCCTGTGCGTGTTCCGTCACGCCCAACCCGTAGTATATGGCGGCGTTGCCTCCCGTGGCATACAGGCGGGCAGCCTCGCGGACCTGAGTGGCCGGAACGCCGGTCACGGGTTCCATGGCTTCGGGGCTGTTGTGGGGTTGTACAACGAAAGCCTTCCATGCCTGAAAGGACTCCATGTCGCATCTTGTATTGACAAAATCGCTTGCCACCAGACCTTCGGTCACGATGACATGAGCAATGGCATTGATGATGGCCACATTGGTGCCGGGCCGCAGTTGAAGGAGGTAATCAGCCTTGAAATGGGGCCCTTGTACCAGATCGATGCGGCGCGGATCGATGATGATGAGTCGGGCTCCCTCGCGCAGGCGCTTCTTGAGTCGTGAGCCGAATACCGGATGTGCATCCGTGGGGTTCGCACCGATGATCAGAATGACATCCGAATGTTCCACTGACTTGAAGGTCTGGGTTCCGGCAGAAGTGCCATAGGTCATCCCCAATCCATAACCCGTGGGAGAGTGGCAGACGCGGGCGCAGGTATCCACGTTGTTGTTTCCAAAGGCGGCGCGTACCATCTTCTGAGCCAGGTAGGTTTCTTCGTTCGTGCACCTTGATGAGGTGATGCCACCTACGGCGTCGCGGCCGTAGGTCCCCTGAATGCGCCGGAATTCGCTGGCCGCGTACTGGATGGCTTCCTCCCAGCTCACCACTTGCCAGGGGTCGGTGATGTGCTTGCGGATCATGGGGGTGAGTATCCTGTCCTTGTGCGTGGCGTAACCCCACGCAAAGCGCCCCTTGACACATGCATGGCCTTCGTTGGCTTTACCTCCTTTCCATGGGGTCATCCTGACCACTTCAGTGCCTTTCATGTCGGCCTTGAAACCGCAACCCACTCCACAGTAGGCGCAGGTGGTCACAACACTGTATTCCGGTTGACCTGCCTCCAGAATGCTTTTTTCTACCAGGGTGGCTGTTGGACAGGCGTCGACACAGGCTCCGCAGGAAACGCATTCGGAGGCCATGAATGGCTGGCTCTCTCCGGGAGAAACCCTCGAGGAAAAACCACGACCCGAGAGGGTGAGCGCAAAGGTTCCCTGGATCTCTTCGCACGCCCGAACACAGCGGTTGCAGACGATGCACTTCGATGGATCGTAGACAAAATAGGGGTTGGAATCGTCTTTTTGTGCGGTGAGGTGATGATGCTCGATCGATGGGTAACGTACTTCTCTCAGCCCTACGGCACCGGCCATATCCTGAAGTTCGCAGTCGCCATTGCTGGCGCAGGTCAGGCAATCCAGAGGATGGTCTGAGATGTACAGTTCCATCACCCCACGCCGCAATTGCGCCAGTTGCGTGCTTTGGGTGCGCACCACCATGCCTTCCTCGGCAGGTGTGGTGCAGGATGCAGGGAATCCTTTGCGTCCCTCGATTTCCACCAAGCACAGGCGACATGACCCAAAAGGTTCGAGTGTGTCGGTGGCGCACAGCTTTGGGATGGACAATCCGGTCAGTGCGGCGGCACGCATCAGGGAGGTGCCGCGAGGCACGGTCACTGGGTGACCATCAATGTGGAGACTGACCTGCTGGTCGGAGATTTTTTCCGGGGTGCCCAGGTCAGTGTCGTGGGGCGAGAGGAATGGCATGTCCATAGGGGGTAACCTCATGCGGCCTTGATGGCATGGCTTGAAGGATGAAAGTCCTCGGGAAAATGATCCAGGGCGGACAGGACAGGGTAGGGTGTCATGCCTCCCATGGCGCACAGTGAGCCATTCAGCAGGGTATTGCACAGGTCGCGCAGGAGTTGTTCGTCCTGATGCGATGACTCCGGATGGTGTTGCATGTGCCGGACCAGTTCTTCTCCCCGTGTGGACCCGATGCGGCAGGGGGTGCACTTGCCACAGGATTCCACGGCACAGAACTCCAGGGCGTAGCGGGCCTGTTCGGCCATGTCCACCGTGTCGTCAAACACCACGATTCCGCCGTGCCCGAGAACACCCCCCCGGGCAGCCATGGCCTCGTAGTCCAAGGGGGTATCGAGCAATCGGTCCGGGAAATAGGCCCCCAGAGGTCCCCCTACCTGTACGGCTCGCAAGGGCCGTCCACTGGCCGTGCCTGCGCCGAACTGTTCAATGAGGGTTCTGATGGAAACTCCGAAAGCCTTTTCCACCAATCCACCCTGACGTATATTGCCTGCCAGTTGAAAGGGCAAGGTTCCTCTTGAGCGACCCATGCCAAATTCGGCATAGGCAGCCGCACCATGGCTCAAAATGAAGGGTACGGCACACAGGGTCAGCACGTTGTTGATGACGGTGGGTTTGCCGAACAGGCCGGAAAGCGCAGGCAAGGGTGGTTTCGCCCGAACGATGCCTCTTTTTCCTTCCAGGCTTTCCAGCAAGGCGGTTTCTTCGCCGCAGACATAGGAGCCGGCCGCCTTGCGTACCATGACCCGGAAACGCTTCCCTGATTCCAGCAGGTTGTCTCCAAGAAATCCGGCGTTCTCTGCGCGCACGATGGCTTCCTGTAGTGCATGGAAGGCATGGGGGTATTCTGATCGGACATAAATGTACCCGGTGGTGGCGCCCACGGCGAGTCCGGCAATGGCCATCCCTTCCAGGAGCATGTAGGGGTCGCCCTCCATCACCATGCGATCGGCGAAGGTGCCCGAGTCGCCCTCATCTGCGTTCACGACGATGTATTTTTGGGGGGCGGTGGCCTGAAGCACAGTTTTCCATTTGATTCCTGCCGGGAAACCCGCGCCACCCCGCCCGCGCAGGCCCGAGTCAAGAACCTGCTGGACGATCTGTTGGGGAGGCAGGGTGAGCGCCACGCAAAGTCCCGAGAATCCCCCATGATGACGATAATCTTCCAGTGAAAGGGGATCCGTGATGCCCATGCGTGAAAAGGTCAGGCGTTCCTGCTGTTTCAGGAACGGATGGTCATTCACTTCACCCACCCTTAGTGCATGAGACTGTCCTTTCAGGAAGCCGGAATCCAGCAACGTCCTGACATCCTTGGGCGAAACAGGACCGTAACCTATGCGTTGCCCTTGGAATTCCACTTCCACAAGGGGTTCGAGCCAGAACATGCCGCGGGAACCGTTGCGTATGATCTGAACATCCAAGCCTCTTTTTTCCACCTCGTTCCTGATCGCGGCGGCCACTTCATCGGCACCTACAGCCAGGGCGGCCGAATCCCGAGGGACGTACACTTTTGTGCTCATGCGAGGTCTCCGGGAGAAAGCAGTTCGTTCAACCGGTCATGATCCACCCGTGCGTGCAGGCATCCGTTGATGGCCACGGCGGGGCCGCTGGCACACAGGCCGAGGCAGTACACGGATTCCAGACACCACTGACCATCCGGCGAGTGCTGGCCCAACCGGCAGCCTGTGCGTGACTCGATCGTTCGGGTCAGTTCCCTTGCGCCCCTTGCCTGGCAAGCTTCGGCCTGACAGACCACGATTTGTCGGAGGGCCGGCTTTTCACGCCTGAAGTGCGGGTAATACGTGACGACCCCATGCACTTCAGCGCGTGAAAGATTTAATTGGTGGGCAATCAGTTCAATGGAGGCAGGAGGGATGTATCCCAAGTGATCCTGAATGTGATGAAGAATGGGCAACAGGGGCCCTTCTGCCGACATCCATTGATCAATGGACTGTTGCACCACTCTCCCTTCCTGCTCAGGAAGGGAAGGGGGCGGAAGGGAGTTTTGTGTATTCTTCATATTCTGATATTTCAAATTGCAACTATGTACAACATAACTTATACTGCAAAAACAAAATTGATTTATCTTTATCATGAAGTTATTCCCGTATGACGGAAAAGTCAATGGTGTTTGAATTGAAAATATTTGCATAACAATTCAACAATTAAGGGGGCTGGATTGAAGATTACTGTTGAGCCTGACTATCGGCTTTCACTACATGCCACGGGCGAAGCCGGCATTTCCTGTACGCGTGCATTGAGGCTGCTCCTTGCCATCGAAACCACCAGGAACATGAAGGCGGCCAGCGCTGAAGAAGGGCTGTCCTACCGTCATGCGTGGAATCTCATCGAGGAATTGCAGGAGGCGCTGGGGGGGGCGGTCATTGAAACAGCTCCAGGCAGGGGATCAAGACTGACCGAGCTGGGCCAGCGGCTCGTTTGGGCGGAAAAGCGTACTCGGGCCAGACTGGGGCCACTGCTGGACAGTATCGGGTCAGAAATCAGTGAAGACATCGAGGCTGCCACCAGTCGGGCACGTCGGGTGATGCGCATGTATGCCAGTCACGGATTTGCCGTGGCCGCCCTGTATGACCGGTTGCAGCATCTGGGCATCCCCCTGGATCTCAATTACCGGGGCAGTAACGAAGCATTGGAATCCTTTCACCGGAAAGTATGCGATGTGGCCGGATTTCATGTGCCGGTGGGAGGTCTGGAAAAAATCCTGTTTGGACGAATTCAGCGGCTTTTTCCTGCTGATGCCCGGCTGATCCATCTGGCCACGCGCCGTCAGGGGTTGATGGTGGCCAGGGGAAACCCCAAAAACATCTGGTCCCTCAGCGATTTGTTGCGCAAAGACATCCTGTTCGTCAATCGTCAGCCCGGTTCAGGAACTCGAGCCATACTGGAGCTTCTTCTGACCCAGCAGAAAATGGATTCAAAGGGGATTCAAGGCTATGACAACGTGGAGTTCACGCATGCGGCCATCGGCGCATATATCGCCAGCAGCAAGGCAGATGTGGGGATGGGTGTTGAGACCGGGGCGCGCCGTTTTGATCTGGACTTCGTTCCCTTGCTCACGGAACGCTACTTCTTTGTTTGTCGCGAATCCCTGTTGACAGATCCGCGATTCACCCCGATTCTTGAGGCCTTGCAATCCACTGCCTTTCACGCGGAAGTGGATACCATCGCGGGCTATGATGCAGCGCTGACAGGGCAGATCCAGACTGTGGCGGAAGCCTTTCCTTATTCAAGGAGTGGATGACCATGGAATTCAATGTGCTGGGAACCCCGCTCGTGCCATGTTCCCTGTCACCGAAGACGGGTTTTTACCGTGATGGATGCTGTCGCACGGGACCAGAAGACTTGGGACGTCACACGGTATGCGTCATTGTCACCAGCGAGTTTCTGGAGTTCAGCAAAAGTCGCGGCAATGACCTTTCCACTCCCATGCCGACTTTCGGGTTTCCCGGTCTTCGTGAAGGAGATCGCTGGTGCTTGTGTGCCGCGCGCTGGCAGGAGGCTCTGGAGGCCGGTCAGGCGCCTTACGTAGTGCTCGAAAGCACCCATCACCGTGCGCTCGAAATCATTGCACTGGAGGATTTGCAGCATCATGCGTTGAAGATGCACTGAGACCCATGGAGCTGCGACTGCTGGAAAATCTTTCCCAGGTGGATCCCGCACAGTGGGATGCCCTTTGCGGTAGCGCGCCCACATTGCGTCATGCGTTTCTTCAAGGCCTGGAGGAAAGCGGTGCCGTATCCTCCAGGACAGGCTGGGCACCGTGCCATGTCACCCTATGGGAAGGCAGTCGGCTTGAAGGGGCCATTCCAGCTTATGTGAAGACCCACTCCTGGGGGGAATATGTGTTTGACTGGGCCTGGGCAGAGGCTTACCAGCGCGCAGGGCTGGCGTACTATCCCAAAATCCTGGCTGCCGTTCCTTTCACTCCGGTGCCCGGTTCACGGATACTGTCGCATGACCCGGCATCGCGCAGCGCGCTGGTGCTGGGCCTGGAAACAGCGCGTCAGCAGGCGGGTGCCTCGTCCATCCATGTGTTGTTTGCTGATGACAGGGATGGTGACGACCTGAGTCAGGCAGGGTTCAAGTCAAGAGAAGGGCTTCAATTTCACTGGTGCAACGATCACTATGCGGATTTCGATGCTTTTCTGGCCACTTTCAACCATGACAAGCGCAAGAAGATCAAGCAGGAACGCCGACGCCTGCATGAAACCGGCATGTATTTCGAGTGGAAGACGGGGGAGTGCATTCGTCCGGATGACTGGTTGTTCTTTGAGGAATGCTACCGCCATACCTATCTTCAGCATGGCG
>JAJZEL010000061.1 GCA_021828575.1 Pseudomonadota bacterium | reverse complement strand
AAATCAGATGCTCATTACGGTGGAACAATACAACAATCCTGCCATCAACTATGTCACGCTCAACCTTCCTTATGTGACCGTCACCCTGTGCGACACATTCAATCATTGCCAGAGCATCGACCATGTCATTCTGGATACGGGCTCTTATGGACTTCGCATATTGGCCAGCACTGTGAGCGGAGGTTCGCTGCAACTGGCTCACGCAACCTCGTCAGGACAAAATCTGGCAGAGTGCGCCACCTTTGTGCAATCATATACGTGGGGCTGGGTGTATAACGCCATGGTGCAGCTGGCCACCGGAGAGACCACCTCTGCGGCCAACGTTCCCATACAAGTGATCGATGATATGAATCAGTTGACCATTCCATCCAGTTGCGCATCCACTGGCTCCAACATGGGTTCGGTCTATGGCATCGGTGGCAACGGCATCCTGGGGGTCGGTCCTTTCATTCAGGACAACGGCGGTTATTACCAGTGTTCCAGCAGTTCTTCATGTACGAGCATTGTCGCCCCCACCGGGGAGACCGTCTCCAATCCAATAGCCTACCTCCCTGTAGACACTAATGGGATCATCGTACAAATGCCAGCCATCTCCAATTTTGGCGCAGGTTATTCCTATGGCACCGCTACCATTGGACTGGGCACGGGGGCCTCTATCGCCAGCTTCACTGCGCTGCAGGAAGACAGCTACGGAAACTTCACGGCAAGCCTGACCAGCGGTACACAGTACCCCAATTCCTTCATTGATACCGGCTCCAACAGGAACTACGTGACCTTGCCGGGAACCATCCCCCTAAATTCGGTGGGTGATTACGCGCCCGTTTCTTACACCAGTTACAGCGGTACGCTGATCCCTTCCACGGGAACCGCCTCCACTGGCACAACAGTGACCACCGGCATTCCTTTTTCAATCGGAGTCATGGACCCCACCAATAGCATCAATCAGGGGATGACCGCCCTGAACGACATCACGGATCCTGGGCTCTCAGGAAACAACACCATGGCAGATCTGGGCATGCCTTTCTTTTACGGACAATCCATTGCACTGGTCATGTCCGGCTCCACGGTCAGCGAAGGCACGGGACCCATCGCGGCCTTTCATTCACCATGAGCGCCCGACGACACCATCACCGATGCGCTCTGCTTTCAGGAAGTCTGCTGGGGGCCATTGGCGTAGCACTGGGTGCATTTGGTGCCCACGGGTTACGCCACCTGCTCACGCCTGACCAACTGGGTGTATGGCATACTGCCGTGGAATACCAGATGTGGCATGCTGTTGCATTACTGGCCTTGGGAGCGGGGCGTGTTCACGTAGCGAGACTTCCGGTCGCGCTTCTGACCCTGGGCGTGCTGCTTTTTTCCGGAAGCCTTTACCTGCTGACTCTGACGGGAATCCGGGCGTTGGGCATCATCACCCCATTAGGCGGGTTATGCATGATGGCGGCCTGGGTTGCGCTGGCCTACCAGGCCTGGCGATCTGGCTCAGAGACGCCCGGCAGGGCCCCGGAAGGGAATGACCGTTCCCCTCCCCTCGTCTGAACCTCCCTTTCCTGCCACAAATTTCAGTGCCTGGGGAAATTCTGCCTGAAGCCGTCCCATGATCCGTTCGAAGTCGTCCCGGTAATACACCGCCTCATAAACCACCGGTTCATCCAGTGCGTTTCTGTCCTGCGGTCTGAAAAGATGCCATGTCAAAGCAGCTTCGTTTTTGTACAAATGGTCCACGAACAGCATTTCTTCACTGTCGATGATGACGAGAAACTGCATGGATCGAATAGGAACGAACACCACGCCTCGACTTCTCGAGAGCAGCGCGTGTGCCTGGTTGTACATCCCGGCAGTCAGGGTTCGCATTTCCCTGGCCACGGGCACACCCCGATGAATCGTGATTTCCATCTCCCGGTCCCCGCTGGTTGCCTCTCAGGTCAGAGTCATGCAAAAACCTCACCCCTGATACATGCCACCATGATACACACGAATGGTCGAAATAAACGGTTACTGCCCCAGGTTGAATTCGACCCAGATCTGGAATACTTTCGTCTTTGATTGGAGTGTGGTGGGAGGGGCTGGATAATCAGCGTTGCTGACGGCCCGAACAGCAGCACGGTCCAGCATGTTGACCCCACTGCTGGCCACGATCCGGGCTTGCCCAGGATGTCCGTCAGTCAGAGTGAATTCCACTCTGGTCCGCCCCACAAACTGCATCTCCCGTGCCGCTTCGGGATATTGCAATGCTGACTGAACCGCACTCCTGACCCTCGCAGCATATTCAGTCAGTTCGTCCACCTTCTGACTGCTCTGGACAGAGGGAGCAGGGGGAGTGGGGGGAGTCTGTACCTTCTTCTCGGAAAAAGGAGTGGGCTCGGTAGGCACCACAGGCGTGGGCTGGACTTCCGGCTGCTGAGGCTGAGGCACGACTGGCATCACTTTTTCATGATGCACCACAGGTTGTACCTTGGGGGGAGGCGGTGCAGGCGGTTCAAGTGGCGCAGGTGGGGTCGGTGCTTCGGTCAGCTGGAGGACAGCCACCTCCCGAACTGGGGGCTCTTCCTGTAAAAAGCCCAACATGTGGGCTACCCACAAGACAACCAGCAAGACCACCTCCAGCCCCAGAGCATAAAACAGGGCTTTAAGATCGTCCTGACGAGAAGGGACTGCCAATTCTCCAGAATGTGACATATCAGTTTTTCTTTAGTGTTACGGGGACACGTGACGGGCCGCCAGTGCAATCTGGGTCACACCCGCTCCCTTGACGGCATCCAGCACTTTCATCACTTTCTGAAGATCCGCTTCCTGGCTACCCACGATGGTCACCGCAGTCTTCGGCCCCATCTGCTTCAGGCGGTCTGTCAATGCTGGCAGGGGAATGATTTGATGCTCCACCAGAACCGAACCGTCCGCTTGCAATTCCACCTGCAGTTTCGGCACTGGAAGTGTTTCGGCCGTACTGCTGGTGGGCAGATGAGTCACATGCCCGGATGAAGGGATCATCTTCAGCATCAGCATGGCAAAGAACACCAACAAAAACAACATGATGTCGATCATCGGGATGATTTCTATCCGTGCCCGACGTTCCTCGAGATAACGCATATGTCAGATTTCCTCTTTCAGACTGGGAGGCCGCTCTCAGGCCTGCACCAGATGAAGTCGCTGTGCAGCTTCGGGCCGGTTGAGGATCATGACTTTCAGGGTTTCCATCTGATGAACCACCCGGCGAATTCGGGTATTCAAACTGTTGAAGAAGATCAGTCCCACCATGGCCACCACAAGGCCTGACGCCGTTGCAAGAAGCGCTTCGGCAATCCCGCCTGTGATTTCCATAGCAGCGCTCTGTCCATCACCCAGCACGCTAAAGGCATTGAACATGCCGAGGATGGTGCCAAACAGTCCCAACAACGGAGCCAAAGTAATGATGGTATCCAGCACCCAGAGAGAACGATCCAGCCTGGGCACTTCATGCATGACAGCCTCTTCGAGCAGGCCATCCATGTAGTCCCGGTCTCTCTGGGCTTCCGGGGCCACCCCAGCGGCCACATCCAGCAAATGCAAATGGGGAAGTTTTGGGCTGCTTTCCACAAAGGCTGCGACCCCTTTCTTGCGTTCGCCTTCATTCTTGATGCGCAGAACCTGGATCAAACGTTCCCCATTGCCCAGCATGCTGGAAAGATGACGACTCCGTTCGATAATGACCGTGAGGGCCAGCGTCAGCAACACCACCATGAGATACAGGGTGCCGCCGGAATCGTTGGCGATGTCAATAATGTGGGACAGGTTCATGCCAGTAGCGCCTATTGGGATAAAAAGCTATTCTCAGTCAGGAATATGACAGGATCATGTCAATCATTGTCATTTTCGGGTTCGCGTACGTTTTCAAGTACTTGCCCCGTCTTGGCATCCACGGCCACCTCATGTGTCATGTGATGTGCGCGAATATCAAATGAATAACGCAACCCGCTCCCTCCAAGCTTGTGCTCCAGCGCCTCCTCCACGATGACACCGGGGTAAGCTTTCTGAGCTACGGCCCTGGCCTGCTCAAGTTTCAATGACGCCTCGTTCAAATACTGGCTGCCTTTCAGCGTGTAGGAAGAATCCGCGTACCCATACCCCGACAGCGTTATAAGCAGCAGAGCGAATATCCGGCGAATGTTCTTTTTCATAAAATATCCTCTTGTTTCAACAATTAATTAAAATCGCGTCACGACCGTTCAGAACGGTCGCATGCGCTTCAGTATGTCGTCCTTGCGTACCCATTGGTGATAGACCACACTTAAAAAGTGCAACCCAATGAGATACAAAAACACATTGCCAGCCCATTCGTGGGCTGTTTTGAGTGCCAATGCATAAGGCAGCCCACTGTCTTCATTGAGGATGACCGGCAAGGTAACACCCACAAATTCAAGTTCCTTTCCTTTAGCCTGAGAAAAAAGAACCCCCAACACAGGCACGGAAAACATCAGCAGATACATCACCCCATGCACGACTCTGGCCAGCAACACCTGCCATGAACAAAGCGTGCTGAAAATTGGAGCGACATTGGATTTCATCCTGCCATATACCCTCGCCAAGAGCAGCGCAAAAACCGCGATGCCGGCTTCTCTATGCCATTCAACCAGAGCATGCTTGAATGGATTTTTGGGCATTTCGACTGCGAGCAAAAGAGTCAGGATCAGTGCTGCCATGAACCAGTGCAGCCACCTCTGAGCCATGTGATAGCTTGGTTGTTCGATTTTTGTCCCCTTAACGAGAAAAAGGCGCCACCCATTTAATGGGTGGCACCTCAAAGACGAGAGTCGCCCAAAACAATCCGTTTGTTTTAGAAGGTTGTGCTCAGATTCAGGTTATAAATCCGCCCGTACATGGTCCAGAAAAGTGGTGTACTACTGATCTGAGTATTTCCATTCTGGGCAATGATGTCAGTACGGTTGAAGAGGTTATCGACTTGAAACTGAATCGTGGAGTTCCTGGCCCAGCCATCAATCGTACCCAGTTTGTACCCCGCAGCAAAATTGACCACTGTGTAACTACCGAGCGTGACATTATTACCATTGGCGTCCTGACCTGTGATTCGCGAACCAATTTCTTTGGCAAGCAGCGAGGCATTCACAGCACCTTGGTTATACAACAGTCCAGCGGCCGAAGTCACCATTGGCGTATTCAAGACAGGGCTGTTTGCAGCTGCCGAGGTTTCTTCAAAGGAGTAGTTACCATACAAATTCAAGCCTTTGCCAAGTGAGTAAGTGGCCTCACCCTCAACGCCTCGATATATCACTGATCCAGCATTCTGATAAACGGGCAATATGTTGTAACCCACTTGTTGAATCAGATTATTATTGGTGATGTAGAAAAAATCACCGGACATGGTCAACTGATTTGTTTTGAACACCGTACCAATCTGGTAGTTATTGGTTTTCTGCGGTGTAATGACCGAGGTGGGGTCAGCACCCCCCAGATAACTCAACAAAGGCGCAACGAAACCTTCAGCCGCTTGGGCATAAGCCGACCAGTGATCGTTCACGTAATAGTGCACATCAAGAGAAGGCAGAACGGCCGTGTAAGTAGCGCTGTTGGAATATGAACCACCGGCCAATCCTGGTGTGGTGTCAATACCATATGCCAACTGCGTCCGGTTAATGTCATCAAACTTCACACCCGGGGTAATGGCCCACTTGTCGTTTGGACGCCACACATACTCAAGATAAGGTTGAAAGGTATTGAGTGCACTGTTCTCCCCAGCATTCGAAGTCGTGCCAGGCACGTCTACAAGGCTAGAACCCGTGGTCAAATCCACATTGTTGTTCCATGACTGGTGGACCTGACGCTCGACCCAAATCCCCATCCCGAGATCGTCATTGCCCAATGAATCCACAGCCTTGAAAACGTCTCCATAGCTGGTGTACTGCGTCAAACCTGTCAAACCCGGAACATCATTGCCCGGCGTGTAACCAGCGGAACTGTTGGGCGAAACCCCATTGGGGTTATAACCTTGTGAGGCCACGTGAGTATAGGAATTGGTATACAACTTGTTGTCAAACAACCAATTGTTCTGACGGCTGTTGAGTTCGATGTAATCCATGTTGGAAGTGAAATGATCAAAGTTGTATCCCATATAGGCCTGACTGGTGGGATCCATATTAAGACCATAGTTTGAGCCATACTGGGCAATCTCAGCCGCCGTAGCCCCCAGGGAAGCATGCTGATACGAATCGTTTTGCATGGCCACCAAGGTTACAGTGGTGTTATCGCTCAAGGGTCGGCTCAATTTCGCAAAGAAATTACTTCTTCTCATGGGGTCGTTAGTCAAGGCACCATCAGTCGTGTAATGGTTGTAATCGATAAACGCACTGGTGTCCCCGTAGTTTTGCATGACCCCCGTGTCAAACTGGAAGCCTGTCAGACGCGAATTGAAACTGCCTTCCTGCAGCCTGACAGTTGCACCAGGATCAGACATGGGGTTTTTGGAATTGACCAGAATTGACCCACCAAACGTTGCATCACCAATCATGCTTGCACGCCCCGGACCACGGTCAACAACGACACTTCCCGTGTCCTCATTGGTCAGGTACGAGGTGGTGTGGTGCGTAAAGTCAGCACCATCTGAAAAAGGAATGCCATCAAACAAAACGTTGTACTGGCCATCCTGAAAGCCGCGAACTGTCAAACCGGGATTATCATTGCCACCTGGGCCGTTGGGGCTATAGGACCAGACACCGGGAGCAATCCCGGCAGCCTCAATGTAATTGGACATGCCAGTCTGTGTATTCTCCAGAAACTGCTGGCTGATGACCGATTGAGGTTCAGTGGCCGTTAGTGTGTTCTGGGTCGGGGCGACCGCTGGAGCCGCATCCACAGGAGTCTGGTTTTGTGCTGGCCCGCCGGAACCGGTGGACACGGCACCCAGATCGTAGGCCCATAAGGTGGTGGGGAAAGTGGACGCGACCAGTATACCCGTCAGTCGTTTCGCAAACGACCTCTTCATCGGATTGCTTTGCATTTTATGGATTACCTCTGAATGATTGCTTATGTGACCTGATACGGAATCAGGCTTCTTTTGCAAAGCAGTGCAGTCTCATTAGTGACTATCTTCTCTGGTCAAATCATAGGTATTGAAAATGACTGCGCCATGAAAACCGTTTTAAATTTTCATGACACCGGCCGTTGCGCTGGAGCCAGCAGAAACGGAATGAGATTGGAATTGAATGGAAGCGGACGCTTCCGGCAGGGTGGGACGATGTGCCCTAGAAAACTTTCTGTCCAGTCCTTTTCTGGGACACCCCGAACCTGAAATCTTCCAGGGGCATCGCCTGGCCAAACAGATCGCCCTGGTACCGCGTACATCCATGGGCCAGTAGGAACTGTCTTTGTTCGCGTGTTTCCACACCTTCCGCCATCACATGAGCATCCAGGCTCCTGGCCATGGCCACGATGGTACGAACGATGGCACGGTCCCCCGGATCCGTCACGATATCGCGTATGAAGGAACGGTCGATCTTGATCTGGTGAAAAGGCAACTGCTTGAGATATTGCAGGGATGAATAGCCCGTTCCAAAATCATCCAGGGAAAAATGGATGCCCTCGTCCCGCAGGGCATTCATGGCCAGTGCCGCCTTTTTCACATCTTCCAGCAGTATGCTTTCCGTCAGTTCCATTTTCAGCTTGCACGGGTCCACCCCATGAGCGCGGACAGTGGATCTGACCCGCTCTACAAACCCTGGCTCACGAAACTGGGAAGCGCTGACATTGATGGAAAGCGACAGGTCGCACGTATCCTCATGGGCCTGCCATTCACGAAGCCGTTCACACGCCGTTTCAAGCACCCAGTTACCCAGGGGAACAATCAGCCCTGATTCCTCAGCCACATGGAGAAAGCGGGAAGGGGACAGTAAACCCAATTCGGGGTGGTTCCAGCGAATCAAGGCTTCTGCTCCCAACAGGCGATAGGCGCTGTCCACCTGAACCTGAAAATACAGCCTGAACTGCCCCTCTTCCAGCGCCTTGTGCAAATCCGCTTCGATTTTCACCCGCAAATTGATGTCTTCCTGCATCTGGGGGTCGAAGAAGCGCATGGTATTGCGCCCTTCCTGCTTGGCCCGGTACATGGCGATGTCTGTTTTCTTCATCAACTCAGCCACGGTATGCGTTCCACCATTGAACAGGCTGACACCTATGCTGGGTGAAATGCGATACTCATGCACATTCAGGCGATAGGATTGATTGAGGCTGGTCAGAATATTTTGACCGACTGTTTCCACCTGGTCCGCAGATTCGATGGGATCCACGCTCAACCCTTCCAAAAGCACCACAAATTCATCACCCCCAATGCGGGCCACCGTATCCGCTTCCCTGACGCATGCCCTGAGTCGCCGGGCCACTTCCTGCAGGAGGAGATCGCCCATGTCGTGACCCAGGGTATCGTTCAAGTTCTTGAAATTATCGATATCGATGAACAGCAAAGCACCCGTCTGATGGGAACGCATTCGGGAACCCAGAACTTTCTGCAGACGATCCAGAAGAAAACGTCGATTGGGAAGCTGAGTCAGGGAATCGCTCGTGGCCATGGACTGAAGCAGCTCATTCATGGCTTCCAGTTGCCTGTTTTTCTCCAGCAACTGCTGATTGGCCTGTTCGAGCGCATGTTCCTGACGTTTTCGGTCATCAATGTTGAAAGTCACGCCAATGAAACGATGACCCACAAGACGGCCCGGACCACGATCCATGATTTTGCCGTAATTGGCATACCAGACCCATTCGCCCGAACGGGAACGGACCCTGAATTCGCTACGATAGCGGACCACCTTTCCGGAAAGGTGGTCTTCTACAGCGGACTGGACATTTTTCACATCATCGGGATGAATCAGGGCAAACAGGTCTTTCACGTAAGGCAGGGCTTCGCTTTCGCTGTAACCCAGCTCGGCATAGATCTTGTGAGCATGGCAGGTAACCTCCCCGGTTACCAGATCATTCTCCCAAAGATCGAGGCCTGCCGCTTCCAGCGCCAGTTCAAGACGCTCCCCGTTGATGTCCTGCCGCTCCCCGTCCATCCCCACACCCGAATCCGCCACGTTACGGAACACAAACCGAGCCAGTCTACACTATTCCGGGCAACTTACCGGATGTCCCGGAATAGTGCATGAAACCCGTGGCTCCTGCTAGAATTTCCTGCCACGATCGCATTAAAATGTTGACCACCATGCCCTCGCACATCCCCCACTTTCTTCAGGGAAATTCCGCCCCAGGCACCTCGGGACGGCACAGCCCGGTTTTCAACCCCGCCACAGGCGAAATCACGTCCCAGGTAGCACTGGCTTCGGATGAAGAAGTGAACAGAACGGTACAACTGGCGCGAGCAGCCTTCCCTGAATGGAGAAACACCCCTCCCTTGCAGCGTGCACGCATCCTGTTCCGCTTCAAGGCTGCACTGGAAGCCCACAAGGATGATCTGGCCCGGCTGATCACAGCTGAGCACGGCAAGGTGCTGGATGACGCGAGGGGCGAAGTCATTCGTGGACTGGAAGTGGTGGAGTATGCCTGTGGCATCCCCGACCTCCTGAAGGGCGAATACACCGAACAGATTTCACATGGAATGGATGGATGGTCATTGCGACAACCCTTGGGGGTATGCGTAGGCATCACCCCATTCAACTTTCCAGTCATGGTCCCCTTGTGGATGATTCCCATGGCCCTGGCCTGCGGCAATTGTTTCATCCTGAAGCCTTCCGAACGTGACCCCTCACCCAGCCTTCTTCTGGCGGAATTACTGAAACAGTCCGGGTTGCCAGACGGGGTGCTTTCCGTACTGCATGGCGATCGCCTGGCCGTGGAAGCTCTCATCCAGCACGAGCAGGTAAACGCCGTCAGTTTCGTGGGATCAACCCCCGTTGCCCGGCATGTTCACGCACTTGCCACCTCCACAGGCAAGCGTGTCCAGGCGCTGGGAGGAGCTAAAAATCACATGGTCATCATGCCTGATGCTGATCTTGACCAGGTGGTCAACGCATTGCTGGGCGCCGCTTACGGTTCGGCAGGCGAACGCTGCATGGCCATATCTGTTGCAGTGGTGGTGGGTGACGTGGCAGACACCCTGGTAAAAACCCTGGAACAACGCGTGGCCAACCTGAAAGTGGGACCTGGGGAAAATGCCCTGATGGATATGGGCCCTCTCATTACGGCGGATCATCGCGCCCGTGTTCTGGACTACATAGCAAGTGGTGTTTCTGAAGGCGCCCTGTTGCAGGTTGATGGTCGGACCCTGGCGGTTCCGGGACATGAAAAAGGTTTTTTCCTCGGGGGCTGCCTGTTTGACCACGTCCAGCCCCACATGCGCATTTACCGTGAAGAAATATTCGGGCCCGTGCTGTGTGTCGTGCGCGTGCCCAGCTTCCAGAAGGCGCTGGAGCTCGTCAATGAACATGATTTTGGCAATGGCACCGCGCTCTTCACACGTGATGGCGGCACGGCACGCGAATTCATTTCACAGGTGCAAGCCGGGATGGTGGGGATCAATGTGCCCATCCCCGTACCCATGGCCTTCCACAGTTTTGGGGGCTGGAAAGACAGCCTGTTCGGTGATGTCCATATCCACGGACCGGAAGGAGTGAGGTTCTACACCCGTTACAAAGCAGTGAGCCAACGCTGGCCGACATCCCGCCAAGCATTGGCCGCACAGTTCGCAATGCCTACACACTCATGACACGGCGTTTGAGCAATCTGAAGAACGTGTAGCTAAGCATGGGAAGTAACACGGCTGATAGTGCAAAAAGGTTCATGTCATCGGACCAGGCCAGCCATTTGGCTGAAAAAATCACACCCAGGGACTGACCCAGAAAAAACAGCGACGCGAAAAGGGACACAGCGGTGCCCCTTACCCGGGATGCCATCTGTGTTGCGTTGATTTGCAGCGTGTTGTGGAGCATGTAGTACCCCAACCCCACCAGAAAACAGGCTGCAATGGCCCACTCCCACGAGTTCCCCCTTGCCAGCAGTATCCAGCCAAGACCCATGGCCAATCCACCCCCCAGCGTCAACCCCTCTTCCCTCATCATGGCCACCAGCCGCTTGGCAAACAGGATGTACAGCATGCCACCAATGCCAAACATACCCATCAGCGCACCGGCACCTGTCAAGGACAAGCTGAAGCGGGCATGCAGGTAGGAAGGAACAAAGGCCAACGGTCCAAACACGATGGCCCCTTCCAGAAATACGGTGATCAGGATGACTCTGGCCCAGGGTGTACGCAGCACGGACATGCTTTGCGCCAGCATGCCGCCAGGTACCACGATGGTGGGCCTGGAATGACGCGTGGTGTGGTTAACCCTGGATTCCCAGTACACGGTTGCACCGATCACGGCATAAGCCAGCGCCATGAACGCAAAGGCCCACCTGAACCCCAGGGTTTCCGTAAATACCC
>JAJZEL010000216.1 GCA_021828575.1 Pseudomonadota bacterium | reverse complement strand
CCAGCCATGAGCCTCGAGGTTGTGACTCAACTCAACCCGCTTGTCCTCACAGAAAAGGGCAAAGGCCGGGTCTTCGTGCCGTTCGGCCAGCGTTGCAAACTGGCGCAACACCTCACACAGGAAAAACCCCAGCCAGATGCTCTCGCCCTTGCCCTCGATGCCCACCAGATTCATGCCGTCATTCCAGTCGCCAGACCCGATCAGGGGAAGTCCGTGCGAACCCCATTGCATTCCGTGCCGGATGGCCCGGACACAGTGCTGGTAGAGGCTTGCCGCCTCGGCTGAGCGGGTGGGCATGTCGTAGTAGGAATCTTCCCCTGCCCCAATGGTGCGTCCTTCCAGGAAGGGCACCACCTCTTCCAGCACGCCGGTATCCGCAGTAACCGTCACATACCGGCACACCGCCAGGGGAAGCCAGAGATAATCATCCGAACAACGCGTGCGCACACCACGGCCCATCGGCGGATGCCACCAATGCTGCACGTCTCCTTCAACGAACTGGTGGCTTGCGCACAGCACCACATGTTGGCGCACCAGACGCGGCTGGGCATGGATGAGGGCCATGACATCCTGCAACTGGTCGCGAAAACCAAACGCCCCACCCGACTGGTAGTAACCACTGCGCGCCCAGAGCCGGCACGCCAGGGTCTGGTACACCAGCCAGCCGTTGGCGAGGATATCCAGCGACGGATCAGGGGTTTCCACCTGGACTGCGCCCAACGTATGGTTCCAGTGCTGCCACACTGCTTCCAGCGCACCGCGCGCCGCCAAATCTCCCCGAAACCGTTGTACAAGCAGGTCGGCTTCATGGAGATTGCCACCAACCCCCAGCCTGAAGACGATGTCGCGCTGTTGCCCTTCGGCCAGGTCAACGTTCACCTGGATGGCGCCGCAGGGATCCAGGGCGGGGCCCACCTTCCCTGACAGACGTGCGCGCCCCATGGCAGCCGGTTTCGTCAACGCGCCATTGCGCCCGATGAATTCCGTACGGTCCCCAGTCAGGCTGTGCGCCGGTTCATCCACATCAAGGAAGGCCACGCGCTCAGCAAACTCCGTGTTGTAGGGGTTGCGCGCATAGAGTGCCCCATTTTGCGCGTTGACCTCCGTGGTGACATGCATGGCCGACTTCTCGGGAATATCCCCCAACACCCATTCCACATAGCCTGTGGCGGAGAGTTTGCGCGATCGCCCGGATTCATTCCTCACCTTCAAAACGGAAAACCGGACGGCGGCATCCATCGCCACATAAACCCATAATTCCGAGTAAATGCCGGCCACCCTGACTTCAAAAACACTGTAGCCAAATCCGTGTCGAACCACGTAGGGCACTGGCGCGCGCGCAGGCAGCGGCGTGGGTGACCAGAAATATCCCGTTTCTTCGTCGCGCAGATAGAACGCCTCTGCGCAGGGGTCGCTGACCGGATCGTTGCGCCACGGCGTCAGGCGGAATTCATGGGCGTTCTCACCCCATGTATAGGCATTGCCGCTCTCGGAAATGACCGAACCAAAGCAGGGGTTGGCCAGGATGTTGACCCAGGGCGCCGGGGTTACATCCCCAGGGGCCAACACCATGACATATTCGCGACCATCCGCGGTAAAGCCGCCCAGTCCGTTGAACAGCACCAGGTCCGAACGTGTCGCAGCAGCCACGGGCCATTCCGGCTTGTAGGTTTTGCTGCGGACCAGTGCAGGCATGCGCGCTTCTGCCGGAATGCGGCGATCAAGCTGCTCCACCAGCGTCCCCCCTTCATCCGAAATGACCACGCGGGCCACTGCCTGCAGCAGGATGCGGTCTTCGCCGGAGATCTGCTCAGCCGGGCGCACAAAAATGCCGCCAGGCCGATCAATCACATTCGCTTCCAGACCCGAGGCAATCAGCCCCATGATCTGTTCATGCAACCGCTGCCGGTATCCCGCATGGTCTTCGTTCCAGATCACAAGGTCGACCGCCAGGCCTTTCAGGCGCCAGTACGCATGGGCCTGTACCAGCTGGCGCACGAGATCGATATTGGCGGCATCCCCGATTTGCAAGAGCACGATGGGCAAATCGCCCGAGATGGCATAACCCCACAGACCAGACTGCCCCCTGCGATTTTTCAGCAGCAGGGACGCATCGGCGCGCAGGGGCGCGTTGGCGTAAATAATGGCACTGGCCAGGCGCGCATAGAGCTGCGCATCGGCTTCGGTGGCGTTGAGCTGCCGCAACACCACCTGACAGTGCGTCCAGGTCAGGTCGAAAACCCGATCCGAGAGGTGTCGATCCTGGTATTTTTCAGCCAGCCCCAACACCTTATCCCGGGTATCGCCAACGCCGGTCACCAGATCCACCGTGACCGACTGTTCCGGCTCGAGCATGATGCGGTAGCGAATGGAAACGATGGGGTCCAGCACCGAGCCTGCCGTACCGGAAAGCGACCCCGGGCGACTCATGGCCAATGGATCAGCCATGCTGCGCGTCCGCCCAATAAACTGGAGGCGATCGGTTTCGTAGGATATTTCAACGATGTCGGCGCCGTACGCCGTCATCTGGTGAAACATCCAGGGAGGGTGTTCCACAAGGGAGCGTGGCCGGCGCGTACACAGGATGGCATGGCGTTCGCTCAGAATCTCGGTC
>JAJZEL010000145.1 GCA_021828575.1 Pseudomonadota bacterium | reverse complement strand
TCCGATCTCTGACTGGCTTTCCGGAATGGTCAAACGCCACTTGCCAGCGTTCTTCCACAAATTTGCTTTCCCCGTCAGGCAACATGATGCGATGTTCCATGACGCAGGGCGTTCTGACAGCAAGCGATGCAGAAAAGATACGATCCATCTCCTCCCGGTCTTCAGGATGTACACGTTGAAGAAACTTGTGATGAGTGGGACTGAAATCTGCGGGGTTCACCTCAAAAATCCGGTAGGTTTCCGCTGACCAAATCATCTCCCAGGTATCCAGAGCGGTCTCCCAACTCCCGATGCGCGCCACTTCCTGCGCTGACGTGAGTCGCGTCCGCTCGATTTCGAGCATCCTGACCAATTGTCGCTGCTCCTGCTCGCTATCGAGCAACGACTTCTGGATGCGTCTGGCATCGGTGACGTCACGAAAATACCAGATGCGCCCATAGTATGTGCCCTCTTCACCGACCACTGGCGCGGAATAACGATCAATGATCGTTCCGTCCTTCAAGTCTATTTCATCACTGCAAATGGCCTCACGATCTTCTTACAGTTGATGAACCCTGGACAGGAAGGCAACAGGATCCGTCACCATTCGAGCCGCATACTCCAAAATCCCAGCGTCCAGTTTCTCACCCAGTATGGCATTGGATATTTTCCAGAGATCACGGAATTTATTGTTGTACGTCAGAATCTCGCCTTTTTCACCAATCACGAGAATGGCATCAAGCGCGGTTTCCTGTTCAGTCTGCAAAATCGTATTTTTCAGCCGAAGCTCATTTTCGATCCCGCGCCGTTCTATCAATTCTTTTTCCAGCGCGCGGTTTGTTTCTTCCAATTGCAGTGTTTTTTCTTCCAGCTTTCTGATCAAGGTCTGACTGTAATGCTGGAATGTGACTTCCCCCCCGGTATCGTCACCAGTCATGTCCGTTGGTTTTGCAACTGCACCCCGCGACTGAACTGCGCGCAGTTCCGCCATGAATTTTTCAGGCTCGCAAGGTTTCAGGACAAAGCCATCAGCACCAAGATCGTAGGCCAGGCGTTCATCTTCGGCTTCGGTATATGTGGCTGTATAAACAACAAAAGGAATCTGCTTCAGATGTTCGTCCGATTTCCAATAGCGCAGCAATGTATAGCCGTCCATGATGGGCATGAGCAGGTCGGAAATCACCATGTCGGGAGAAGATTTTCGCGCCAGCACCAGTGCTTCAGCCCCGTGATGAGCGGTTTCCACCTGGTATCCGTTCCCTTCCAGCAACGCGCGGAGATAGTAGGTGTTCTCCTCTTTGTCCTCGACAATGAGCACGCGCATGACGATACGCCTTGTGTTGGATGATGGTCAGCTCAGGAATCGTTCAATTTCAGCGACAAATGTTTCGGGATTGATCGGCTTTTCAATATAACCGTCACAGCCAGCGGCAAGACATCGCTCGCGATCGCCGGGCATGGCGTAGGAAGTCACTGCAACAATGGGAATCCCTTGTAATGATTGCAGTGCACGCAACTGGCGCGCGACTTCGTAACCATCCATATGCGGCAACTGGATGTCGAGCAGTATCAGATCCGGCGTTTGGGATTTGGCCGCAGCAACCCCAGTCGGGCCATCGAGTGCCGAAATGATGCCGTATCCGCGCTGCTCGAGCAAAAACGTCGCCAGATAACGATTCTGTTCATTGTCTTCAATCAGGAGAATGTTCCGGTTCATGGCCTGTGCCCAAGCTCCAATGGAAGCATCACGATGAACTGGCTGCCCGTGCCGTATTTGCTGCGCACGAGAACTCCGCCCCCCAGCATTTCCGCCAGACGACGACAAATGGCCAGTCCGAGACCGGTCCCTTCATATTTACGCGTCAGGCTCGAGTCAAGTTGCCGAAAGGGTTCGAACAGCTTGCCCAAGTCCTCGGATTTGATACCAATACCTGTATCGGCAACGGTAATGCTTACAGCCGTTCCGGAGTTGATCAACCCCTCCGATTCACACGCCTCGAGTTTTTTGGCGGTCACGGTAACCCCCCCCTGATCGGTGAATTTAATGGCGTTGTTCACCAGATTCAGGACAATCTGTTCGAATTTTCGACGATCGCTGTACATTTTATCCAATACCGGCTCAATGACAAGGTCCAGTGAAAGACCTTTCTTCGTGGCCATTGGCCGCATGGAAGCAACAACACGATCGAGGCATACCGGCACGCTGAACATTTCCCTGCCAAGCACAACCTGTCCGGCTTCGATTTTCGAAATGTCGAGCACGTCATTAATCAGCTCTAGAAGATGACGTGCGCTGCCCTGCACCATGCCGAGCTGTTTGACCTGCTCCGGATTCAATGGACCGGCAAGGTTCTGTAAGAGAATCCCGGTAAACCCGATGATGGAATTGAGCGGTGTGCGCAACTCATGTGACATGGTGGCAAGAAACGCCGACTTCATATTGTCTGCCGCTTCTGCACGCTCCAGAGCCGTCTGAAGGTCGGCTGTCCTGGCCTTCACCTGCCGCTCCAGGTCATCACGTGCATCACGCAATGCCGTTTCCGCAAGCGTACGGTCGGTAATATCCTGAAGCGTCATGAAGGCAAGCTGCTTGTTGGCTGCGTAGGTCACCCGGGATCCCTGGTGGCTGAATATCCGGTCCCAGTCCATGTCTGTACGACGCATGCGAACCTGATGGTTGGTCAGTGTTTCGCCTGCCCGAATCCGGGCCAGAGGCCAGCGCTCGTTGGGAATCGGTGTACCATCCAATTCGTAAAGTTCGAAAATCCGGTCAAATTCGCGTTGCCGACGCCGACCCTCTTCCATATCTTCAAACCCCAGCATGCGCAACGATTCAGGATTCCAGTGCAGGTAGCCGAGATCAGGATCGGCTATCACCAGACCTTCCCGAAGATTTTCAATCACCACATTGAGCCGTCCCTGGCTTGTCTGCATTGCCTGTTCGGCTTTCAGTCGTTCACTGATATCAATCCCGACACCCACCAGACAGGGAACCCCGTCATAATCCACTCGACGACCTGTAAAAAAATAGGGATGTTTGGTGCCATCCTTGCTTTGGAAAGGCGCTTCGAGTGTGGACTCGCCCAACTGAAACACTTCCGCGACCCGCGTTTCCAATCGGGGCCGATCTTCTTGTGCGAAAAAATCCCGGGGATGCATGCCAGCAATTTCAGCAGCCGAGTACCCGGACACGGTTTCAAAATTGCGATTCCAGCGCAAGAACTGTCCGCGATCGTTATAGAAATACAGAATGCCTGGCATACTGTCGATCATGGTCTTCGAAAACTGCCGTTCACTTTCGGCAAGTGCTTGAGCACGATGCCGATCTTCTTCCCTGGCCAAATTATCGAGTGCAAATGACACGTCGCCGGCGGCTTCCTCAAGCAACGCCACTTCCTCCGCCAGAAAAAAATCCTCACGGTCCACATACACGCTCAGCGTGCCAGCAACCTGATCATTTGCGCGAATCGGAAATGCAGCCAATGCACGATACCCGAACTTCTCCATTTGGACGCGCCACGGCAGTGTGGAAGGATCCTTGAGAAGGCGATTGCAGACGTAAGGCTGTCCTGCACGATAGGCCCGCCCCGTTGGCCCACAGCCTTCAGGCCGCTCGTCGGCATACACCCGAATACTGTTGACGTAGTCCGAACCGCGTCCCCACACAGCAACCGGAACCAATTGCTCGGTATCGGGATTGCGCCATCCGATCCATGCCATTCCAAACGCACCCTGTTCCACCAGAACGCGGCATGTGTTCTGAAAAAGCTCATCCCGCGTCTTTGCCCTGATAATGGTGCGGTTGATCTGACTCAGGGCACTATACAGCCGGTACATCCTCATCACTTCGCGTTCGCGTGCCTTCTGCACAGTGATGTCACGAGCAATTTTTGACGCCCCGATGATTTTTCCCTGTCGGTCATGAATGGGGGAAATCGTGACGGAAACTTCTATTGCTTCCCCTGCTTTCGTCTTACGGATGGTTTCAAAATGGTCAACGATCTCACCGCACCGGATTTTCCCAAGAATGTAATCCTCTTCCTGCTGCCTATCCTCCGGAATAATCCGCGTGATGGAGTGACCGATCATCTCATCCGGTCTGAAACCGAATATTTTTTCCGCCCCAACATTCCAGCTGGTGACAACACCTTGCAGATTCTTGCTAATGATGGCGTCGTCTGACGATTCAATGATGGCCGCCAATCTGCTGGCCGCCTGTTCAAGTGTGTCGCCATCCTGGTCAGCCATCATCAGCAAGCCCAGCCTCTGTTCAGGAACCTTGCAAAAACCAACAGGCCTGCCCGCGCCCTTCCCTGACTCACATCATTTTTTGGATGCCCGACCGTCATGTGAAGAAAATCCGAAAAAAAACAGATCGCCGTTCTTTGCAGCTGTACGCAGAAATGACTTGAAGAGAATACACCCATTTCACTGCGAGTCAATTGATGACCTCTTCCATTGCCGTTCCGTGTTAAAATTGGCGCGCTTCCTCAGGTGCCCGTTTTTTCAAAGATCGGGATAATCGGGAAACAGGTGCGCGAAAGCAATGCCTGTACTGCCCCCGCAGCGGTGAATGAGCGCGGGCGTATCCAAGCCACTGTGCGCAAGCACGGGAAGGCGATACGTCAAATCTCATGAGTCCGAAGACCGGCCTGAAGGTGCACTGGAAATGCTGCGGGTGTGCGGCACGGCCTCCAGGCTCACGCCTTTGACTGCCCCTTCACACTCCCCACGTTTTTCAAAATCCATATCCATCAATTCTGCGGGGATGCAGAAGAAGGAGCACAATGATGAGCCACCGCACCACCTCATGGCCCAACCGGGTCAGCGCGCTTCATGGCGCCGCCGTTTCCTGCCCATTGCCTCCGGTCTGACAGGCAACTGTGCCAGACAATTTCATCGAATTGGCGCTCATGGTCGTCCTGCTTGGAATCAAGCATGGCATCGACCCGGACCATTTGGTCGCCATCGACGGCCTGACAAGGTTCAACGCCAGCGACCGACCACGACTGTCCCGTTGGATAGGGTTTCTCTTTTCCCTGGGACACGGACTGGTGGTGATTGCCTTCACCCTTTTCATCGGCGCGGCAACCACCCGTCACAGCGTACCGCATTGGACGGAAACGCTCGGGGCACTGACGTCCATCACGTTCCTGCTGGCCTTGGGGGCTTTAAACCTGCACGCCGCCCTGCGTGCAGACGCGGACCACGCTTATCGGCCCATCGGCCTGAGGAGCACCTTCCTGAATCGCTTTTTCCAGGCCAGGTGCCCGCTGTCGATCATCCTGGTGGGCATGCTGTTCGCCGTCTCGTTTGACACCCTGAGCCAGGTGGCATTGTTTGCCGCCACCACCACGCTTCGGGGTGGCTGGCAATATCCTGTCGTGCTAAGCCTGTTTTTTACCATCGGCATGATGCTGCCCGATGCAGTGAATGGCCTCTGGCTGTCACGCCTGATCGGCCGCACCAGCAGACAGGCACCCAGACTATCCCGCATCATGGGTGGTGTGATCGCCTTCCTGAGCCTGATGATCGGCGGCATTAATTTCATTCAGTTCGTTCAGCCGTCGACCGCCGCCTGGATCGATTTCTGGCAACCCCTGATCAGCATTGCCATCATCCTGGTGGTCATGATCGGTTTTCAGCTTGCGCTGGCCACGAAACCACGGCAGCAACCCGATGTTTCACCAGAGAACCTGCCGTGAGGACGCACGATAAACATGTGCTGATGTGCACTGGCCCCCGCTGCACGGAAGGCGGCTGCCAGGCAGAAGCGATGTTTGTCCGGTTGGGCCAGCTCATTGATGCATGCTCGGGCTTGCGGGCCAAACGCACTCGCTCACATTGCTTCGCCGTTTGCAAGGAAGGACCCATCCTGGTGGTCTATCCGGATGGCATTTGGTACCACCGTATTGATGAAGAAACGCTTGAACGCATCGTTCATGAACACCTGGTGGCGGGGCGTCCCATCGCATCACACATTTTTCATCACACCGGCGCGGGCGACGTCAACAATACGGAACCGGAATGAACGTGCGCAACCCATCGATTGACATCGTACTCCTCTCCCATGCAGACAATGACCTGACCACGCTGCACCGCGCTCAGGCCTTGCTGCCGACCGATTTCCACCGCACACACGGTTTTCACCTGCACACCCTGGGTTTGGACGGTGGCGCGCAACAACCGACCAAGCATTGGGAGGAAACGGCCCAACTGATCATCGTTCGTGTCCTCGGTCGGACACAAACCATCCCTGGCTTTGACACGCTGATCGCGAAGGCGAAAACACGAAGGTGCCACCTGGTGGTCGTCAGCGGCACTGGCGAGCCCGACCCCGAACTGGCCCTGATATCCACCGTCTCGCCTGCTGTGTTGCAGGACGTGACCGCCTGGCTCCAGGCGGGTGGCACGAACAACATGACGCAGATGCTGCGTTATCTGTCCGACCACCTGTTCATGACCGGCTACGGCTACGCGCCGCCAGCACCGTTGCCTGAACACGGCATCTACCACCCCGCACTGGGCGAGAACGCGACCATGGAAGACTGGGATCAGCGGCGCAATCCGGGGTGGCCGAATGTGGGCATTACCTTCTACCGGGCACATTGGGTCAGCGGCAACACCCGCTTCATCGACGCGCTGGTGAACTCCCTGGCCTGCCACCAAATCAACGCCCTGCCCATCTTCACGTCCTCCTTGCGGACGCTCGATGAAAAGGGTCAACCGGCCGGCCTGGGGTTTTTCATACAAGAGGGTACCCGCCGCATCGATGCCCTGGTCAATACCACCTCCTTCGCCATGGGTGACGTCAACGCCGACGGTCCAACGCCGAGCGGCTGGTCAGTGGCCGTCTTCGAAACATTGGACATACCGGTGGTGCAGGCCATCACCAGCAGCATGACCCAGGAACAGTGGGCGCAATCGCAGCGCGGTCTGAATCCCCTGGATACAGCCTTGAACGTCGCCCTGCCAGAGTTCGACGGCCGCGTAATCGGCGTACCCATCTCCTTCAAACGACCCATGGAAAAGGAAAGCGCAGACCTGGTGGAATACGCACCCGTGCTTGACCGGGTGGAACGCCTGGCCGGCATCACGGCCCGGCTGGTGAAACTGCGTCGCACACCCGTACGGGACAAGCGCATCGCCTTCATTTTCACCAACTCCAACACCAAAGCCTCGCAGGTGGGCAACGCGGTCGGCCTCGACTCACCAGCATCGCTGTTCGCGCTGCTGCACGCCATGCGAGCCCGCGGATACCGGATTGAAAACCTGCCAGCCAGCAGTGACCAGTTGATTCACGACCTGATCGATCGCGGCGCATACGACGAGAACCACCTGACTGAAGCACAACTGCGCAACGCAATGGCCAAGGTACCGGTAGCACGCTACGCGTCATGGTTCGCCGAATTGCCCACCGACCTGCAGACAAAAATGCTGACACAATGGGGGGCTCCGCCTGGCGAAGCCTACGTTGACCAGAACCAGTTGATGCTGGCAGGATTGGAATACGGTCATGCCTTCGTGGCGCTGCAGCCACCGCGCGGCTATGGCATGGATCCGGACGCCATTTACCATACGCCAGATTTGCCGCCCACCCACCACTACTACGCCCTCTATCGCTGGCTGCGGGACGACTGGCAGGCGGACGCCATCGTACACGTCGGCAAGCACGGCACCCTCGAATGGCTACCTGGAAAAGGCGTCGGCCTGTCCGAAAACTGCTTCCCGGATGCACTGCTCGGCGACCTGCCACTGTTTTATCCCTTCATCCTGAACGATCCAGGCGAAGGCTCGCAGTCCAAGAGGCGTACCCATGCCGTGATCATCGACCACCTCACGCCGCCAATGACCACAGCCGACACTTACGGCCCCCTGGCGCAACTCACACACCTCGTGGATGAGTACTACCAGGTGGAAATGCTCGATCCGGCCAAGCTGCCCCTCCTGCAACAGCAGATCTGGGACCTGATCAAGGAAGCCAATCTGGACGAGGATCTGGCAGCCATGCTCCACCACGATCATGATCATGATCATGACCACGACGACCATGATGATGATGACGACCATGACCACGACCATGAGTGGGATGAAACACTCAACGAGAACGGGGTACCCAGGTCCCTCGCACAGATGGAAGGCGTCCATGTTGCACACCTGATCGAGGACATCGATGGTTACCTGTGCGAACTGGGCGCAGCCCAAATCCGTGATGGTCTGCACATCCTCGGCCAGGTGCCACAAAACGATGCGCTCATCGACATGGTCTGTGCACTGGTGCGCCTGCCCAACCTGACAGTGCCCGGCCTTCCCGGCGGCATTGCCCAGGCATTCGGGCTGGACATGGATACCCTCCTTGCCAACAAGGGAAAGCGACTGACAGAAGTTCCCGGCGCACTGCAACCACTGAACGGTGCGTCACTGGTGACACATGCCGATGCCATTGATGCCATCAACGCTTTGAGTCGAAAAATCGTGACCACCCTGGCTGCAACAGGATTCGACCCCACCCTTACCGGGGAGGTGCTCGAGTGCCTACCCGGAGAGTCCGGGGCCTGTTCCGTCCGTGCAACCCTGAATTTCATCTGTACCGAGCTGGCGCCCAATCTGCGCCGGACATCAGAAGAAATCGACAACCTCCTGCATGGCCTGGACGGCGGCTACGTGCCTGCGGGACCCAGCGGAGCGCCGACACGCGGCATGGCGCACGTGCTGCCCACCGGGCGCAACTTCTATTCGGTCGATCCCCGCGCCCTGCCGTCACGGTCTGCCTGGCACGTCGGCAGCCAGTTGGCCCAGGAGGTGATCGATCGCCATCGCAAGGAAACCGGACATGTACCAGAAAGCGTCAGCATCAGTGTTTGGGGCACCAGTGCCATGCGCACGCACGGCGACGATATGGCAGAAATTTTCGCCCTGCTCGGCGTACGTCCCATCTGGCAGGCGGAAAACCACCGCGTCACCGGCATCGAGGTGATCCCCCTGGCGGAACTGTCCCGACCGCGCATCGACGTGACGGTGCGCATCAGCGGTTTCTTCCGCGACGCCTTCCCGCACCTCATCCACCTCGTGGATACCGCCGTCGAAACAGTGGCACAACTGGATGAACCCGTTGACCGGAATTTTGTACGCAAGCATTACCTGGCCGACCTGACAGGTGAACTGCTTGGCCAACTGCCAGCAGGTCATGCCCGACAGCGCGCCCTCTACCGGGTGTTCGGCTCGAAACCCGGTACCGACGGCGCCGGCATCCTGCCCCTGATCAACTCGCAGCACTGGGAAAAAGACACTGACTTTGCCGACACGTATGTCAATTGGGGTGGCTACGCCTACACCCGGACAGAGAATGGCGTGGATGCGCGTGCGGATTTCAGGCACCGACTATCAGGGGTCGAGGTGGCGCTGCACAATCAGGACAACCGCGAACACGACATCTTTGATTCGGACGACTACCTTCAGTACCACGGCGGCATGATCGCCACCATTCGCAGCCTGACCGGTCGTCAGCCACGTCATTACTTCGGCGATTCACACGACCCCGCCAACCCGAAGGTACGCGACCTCAAGGAGGAAGTACTGCGGGTGTTCCGCTCACGGGTGGTGAACCCCAAGTGGATCGCCGGCATCCAGCGGCACGGCTACAAGGGAGGACTGGAACTCACGGCGACGGTGGACTACCTTTTTGGCTACGACGCCACGGCCAATGTGGTGGATGACTGGGTTTACGAACAGGTCGCCGAAACTTACGCGCTGGATGAACGGATGCAGGCTTTCTTCAACGAAAGTAACCCCTGGGCGCTCAACGCCATCACCGAGCGACTGCTGGAGGCTGCGCAGCGACAGATGTGGGCCGAACCAAAGCCGGACACCCTGGCAAAACTGAGGGAAATGCACCTGCAGAGTGAAGCGATGCTGGAAGCACGGGGCGAACATGCCCGGCAAGGAGCAGGCAAGACATGAACATGAATTATCCTTTTGCGGCTATCGTCGGCCAGGAACAATTGAAACGGGCGCTGCTGCTGTGTGCCATCAACCCCACTCTGGGTGGCGTCCTGATCCGTGGCGACAAGGGCACGGCGAAAAGCACAGCCGCACGCGCCCTGGCCGACGTCCTGCCTCCAATCGATCGCGTCGCCGGTTGCGCCTTCAACTGCTCCCCGGGCGCTGCCCACCCCCAATGCGCCGTCTGCCAGACCCCTGACGTCCAGCACGTGTCGGCGTTGGCGCCCTTCGTCAACCTGCCGCTCGGCGCCACCGAGGACCGTGTACTGGGCAGCCTGGATTTCGAACGGGCATTGAAGGACGGCAGGAAATCCTTCCAGCCGGGACTCCTGGCAGCGGCGCATCGCGGCATTCTCTACATCGATGAAGTGAACCTGCTCGCCGACCACCTGGTGGATGTGCTGCTCGACGTCGCCGCCATGGGCACCAACACCCTCGAGCGCGAAGGCCTGTCGATGAATCATCCGGCGCACATCACGCTGATCGGTACCATGAATCTGGAAGAAGGTGATCTGCGGCCGCAATTGCTCGACCGGTTCGGCATGATGGTGGAAATCGAGGCCCCCAAAGATCCCCTTGTCCGGGCAGAGGTGGTGCGCCGCCGTCTGGACTTTGAGGCCGACCCGTTGGATTTCAGCGCGCGCTGGCAAACAGAAACCAAGGCGCTCCAGGCGCAGTTGCGCGCCGCACGACAGCTCCTGCCCCGAGTCTCCCTCTCCGATGCGCTGCTCACCTTCATCAGCCAGTTGTGCTGTGAATTCCAGGTGGCGAGCCTGCGTGCCGACATCGTCCTGAACAAGGCCGCCATCGCCATGGCTGCACTGGACGGCCGCACCACCGTCACCGCCGAGAATGTGCGCGATGCGGCAGAATTGGTTCTACCACACCGTCGGCGGCGTAAACCCTTCGAACAGGCGGGACTGGATCAGGACAAGCTGGAACAAATGATGCGCGAAGCGGCGCCCACCCCGGAACGAACACCCCCGGAACGACCCAACAGGCGGGAGGCAGAAGCAGATGGGCCTGAAGACGTACAGATGATTCGTGAAGAGACGACCGAACAGGTTTTCGTCGCCACGGCCCCTACCGGGGTGGCCCGTATCGACATCGAGTCGCGTGCGGCGACAGATCACAGTGGGCGACGCAGCACAAGCGTCGGCACCCGTCACGGGCAATACATGCAGGCCGTGCAAAAGGATGCTCCTGTGCAGATTGCTTTGGATGCGACGATCCGGCACGCCGTATTTCGTGATCCCGGCACATTCAACGTCACCAGCGCCGACCTGCACGAGAAAGTGCGGGTCGGAAAAAACGCCAGCCTGATCCTGATGGTGGTGGATGCCTCCGGCTCCATGGCCGCCCGAAAGCGTATGGAACTGGTGAAAGGCACCGTGCTGGGCCTGCTGGAAGATGCCTATCAGCGACGCGACCAGGTGGCGGTCATTGCTTTCCGTGGCACGCAGGCGGAAGTGATACTGCCACCGACC
>JAJZEL010000125.1 GCA_021828575.1 Pseudomonadota bacterium | reverse complement strand
GATTCAACTGTACGGTTCCGCCCGTTGGCGCTCGGGAAACCGCCTGAATACTCCGGCTCAACCAGACGAACAATTCCTTGAATTTCAAGCCATCGAGGCTGAGCGCACCCTTGTTGCTGAACTGTCCCAGCACATCCCGATTAGCCTGAGACCCGATACCAATGGCCATGATGTTGACTTTATGACCATTTTCCGCAGCCTTGCATGCGGAAGCCACCTGTTGCCAGTCATCAGTGGGATCGCCATCAGACAACAGCATGACGATGGGCCGCTTGTACGGAACTCCGGCACCTTTCATCTGGGTTTTCTGGGTTTCAATTTCATCCAATGCACATTTCATGGCAGCCCCAATGGGCGTCAGTCCCCCGGCAATCAATTCGGGAGGTGTGAAATCCATGGCATCGGTCCAATCACCCATGATTTCCACATTGTTGTCCCCGCCAAAGGCAATGACCAGAATCCTGCCACACCGGGCCGTGATTGGGTCATCCTTGAGTTCCTCAGCGAGCGTCTTGAGACCTTCGTTGAGTTTGGTCATCTTCCCATCTTCCGACATGCTGCCCGAACAATCCAGTACCAGAACAAGGGGGGCTCGTTCTTCACTGTTATCAATCAGGGCAACGTCGGGGATCATGTTGCTCATTTCATTTCCTCGCGTTAAACCAAATACATACCCAACGAACAGTCTACTCCAGATGGGACCCGCCAGCGGGCTCTGGCCTGTCAGCTGTCACATTAAGTCCATCACGCCCGGCAAATTGTTTCATTGTGTTAACACCAGGTCTGCGACAATGGGCTTTATCTTCTCAAGGTGTCAGCCAGTGGAAGGTTTCTCCAGGGTGCAACACTTTCAGGGTGGCTGAGCTGTGGTTTTTCTTGAGTGCCTGACCAAAGGTTTCCGGAGTCCCACTCAGGATCGGGAACGTACCGAAATGCATGGGAATCACCATGGAAGGTTTTACCAACCCCACAGCCTCGGCTGCACGAATCGGACCCATGGTGAAATGATCACCAATGCAAGTCATCATGATGTCCACTTTGTGAAAGTGAGGGACCAGCGCCATGTCACCAAACAGATCTGTATCTCCCGTATGGTAAATGGCGGGTCCGTTTTTGATGGAAATCAGGAACCCCCCTGGATTACCTCCCGAGTGAACGCCTTCATCATTGGACACATCGGAACTATGGACTGCAGGGATGAAAGCCACTTTTACTTCACCGTTGAGCAGGGTAATCTCGCCACCAAAATTGCCTTGGGTATCAAACCCGGCTTGGTCTTTGGGAAAGCCCGCATTGCGTATCAGAGACCGCCCCAAATCATAAGTGGAAACCAGCTTGGCTCCCGTTCGCCTGGCAATGGCCACACTGTCCCCCACATGGTCAAAGTGACCATGTGTCACCAGGATGAGGTCCGCCTTGTCTATGGAGGCCAGATCTTCTTTCCCCTTGGGGTTGGCAGGATTGGTAATCCAGGGGTCAATCAGCAAAACATGGCCCTCGGGTGTCACGATCTTGAAAGCCGCATGCCCATACCATGTGATGGCCGTGTCTGAACCTGCCCAACTGGTGAACGACCAAAAAAGAAACAGTGAACCTGCCAAAAACCTGACCAGGCTTCTCATGGTGAAACCCTCCCTGTGGCTGAACTGGAAAGGAAGCATGATAGCGCAATCACTGTGGTTCGCTTACCCTCTTGGTTTATCTTTTATCTTGAAGTAGGATGAAGCAGTTTTGGACGCAATATCGACAACCTTAAATAATAATTTAAAGTTTTATTTCATTAACTTAACAAACACTCACAAGGTGCGTGTCCATGAGCGTCATCTCGAAAACCCTGATGATCCTTCCTGCCGTGATGCTGCTAGCCTCCTGCGGAGGGGGTGGCGGTGGTGGTGGTGGCACGCCCAGCCTGACACTGCTGTCGCCGCTGGTGGCCCGGGTTTTTCTGACTGGGGCCGAAACAACGAACAGTGCCGGGCAATGCCCCACTCTCCCGCTCCCAGCCCCGGGCACTCCTGAGGCACGGGACAGCGCTTCTACCTGGACAACCACCTCAGGCCCAGATTTGTGGTTATTTGGGGGTTCGAGTTCCCGAGTGACCTCTTCCAATGTGGTCATCAGTGACAATGATCTCTGGGGTTACACGCCGTCCGCACAAACCTGGACCATGGAAGCAGGCACTTGTGCACCGACATCCACACCTACTTCCGTATCTACTCCCACACCTTATCCAGGCGGAAGAAATGGGGCCATTACTTGGACAAGCAACAACACTTTTTGGATGTATGGTGGTGGCTTTAACACAACAGCCACCACGACCAACGCGGGAACTCCTGTTTATTTGAATGAACTATGGAAATCCACTTCGCCTTACGAACAGTCGAACTGGACACTGGAGTCCGGTACATTGAATGCGCAAAATCAGGCCTGCAGTACTGCTGCTCCGGGCGCCTTGGCCCGTGCGATTTCATGGGTAGATAGCAGTGGCAATCTCTGGATGTATGGAGGCATTGGTCCGGGCTCGGCATATTTTGCCGATTTATGGGAGTACACCATTGGCTCGCCGGGCTGGCATCACCAATCAAGTGGTACAGCTTGTGTCATCAACCTTCCTCCCGTCTATAC
>JAJZEL010000115.1 GCA_021828575.1 Pseudomonadota bacterium | reverse complement strand
GGCAAGTATCTGCCTCTACGAAGCACGGTGATTTACGGCGGGGTGCCCATGGATCCTCAGGTGAAAGCTTTGCAGGCGGGCATCGAGATCGTTGTGGCGACACCGGGACGTCTTCTGGACCACGTGCAACAGAAAACGATCAACCTGTCGCAGGTCCAGATACTGATTCTGGATGAAGCGGATCGCATGCTCGACATGGGTTTTATTCCGGACATCAGGCGCATTGTTGCTTTGTTGCCTGTCAAGCGCCAGACATTGCTTTTTTCCGCGACGTTCTCGGAAGATATCAAGAAACTCTCCAGTGGTGTGCTACATGACCCGGTTTCGGTAGAGGTGGCTCGCCGCAATTCCACGGCCGAACTGGTGCGGCAACTGGTGTATCCGGTCCAGAAAGAAAGAAAGCGGGAACTGTTGACCCACCTGGTCCGTTCCTGGCCAATTCCACAGGCCATCGTATTCACAAGAACCAAGCATGGTGCCAATCGTTTGTGCAGTCAGTTGGTGAAAGACAGTATTCAGGCCGCCGCGATTCACAGCGATAAAACCCAGGCTCATCGAATGAGAAGCTTGGAGGATTTCAAGGCAGGACAGGTACAGGTACTTGTGGCCACTGATATTGCGGCACGAGGGTTGGACATTGATCAGCTTCCATTTGTGATCAATTTCGAGCTGCCTCATGTGCCGGAAGACTACGTGCACAGGATCGGACGGACTGGCCGGGCAGGAAGCCCCGGTCATGCCATTTCGCTGGTGTGCGGTGAAGAGCAGCGCGAATTGGCCGATATTGAAAAGCTGATTGGTTCACGAATTGAAAAAAGGGACGTGGCACATTTTGAGCCAACCCGTAAGGAAGTGGCAGGTTGGGCACCGTTGTCCGCTCATATACCAGAACAGGAGGGTGAGCAGCCACCCCCCCGCCATGCACCGACTGATGTCTCGTCTGCGCCTGTTGCCCGTCCTGCCCCCCTGCGTCAGCAGTATCTCAATGAACCTCCGCGTCCTTACGCCAGCCGGAAGCCACGGGAGGTCCCTGCCTTGCTGAGAAGCATGGCTAAAAAACCGTCATGACTGGAGGGAGCACGCCGGGTAGCATGGAGCCGCTACGGCTGGCTCTCTCCCGATATTTGCCTTCTCAGGATATTCTCATCCAGCCAGAAGAACTGCGTCCCTTTGAAAGTGATGGGCTGACCGCTTATCGTCAGGTGCCCGGGTTGGTGGTTCTGCCGGAAACGGAGCAACAGGTTCAGGCAATTTTGCGCACCTGTCATGAGTTTAATGTTCCAGTAGTGGCCAGGGGACATGGCACCGGCTTGTCCGGGGGAGCGCTGCCACACGGTCAGGGTGTACTGCTGTCCCTTGCACGACTCAACTCCATCCTGTTTCTGGATCCTCTGGCCAGGACAGCCCGGGTGCAACCGGGAGTCAGGAATCTGGCGATTTCCGATGCGGCTGCGGCGTCAGGGCTTTATTACGCTCCTGACCCATCTTCCCAGATAGCTTGCAGTATCGGTGGGAATGTGGCCGAGAATTCAGGAGGGGTGCACTGTCTTAAATATGGGTTGACGGTGCATAACGTCCTCAGAGTCAGGATGGTGACCCTGGAAGGTGAAATCCTGGAACTGGGCAGTGAGGCCCTGGATTCTCCAGGTTACGACCTTCTGGCGCTGGTAACAGGCAGCGAAGGGCTTCTTGGCGTGGTCACGGAAGTGACGGTACGGCTATTACCCAGGCCAGTGACTGCAAGGGCGATTCTTGCTGCTTTTGATGATGTCGAAAAAGCAGGTGCAGCAGTGGCCCGCATCATTGCCCAGGGCATTATTCCTGCAGGGCTTGAAATGATGGATGGTCCGGCCATTCGAGCCGCAGAAGCCTTTGTCAAGGCTGGGTACCCAGTGACTGCCGAAGCTTTGCTGATCTGTGAATCCGATGGGACACCCGAAGAAGTGGAAAGTGAAATGGGTCGATTGAGGGCTCTGCTGGACGATTCAGGAGCACTTGAAACACGTCTTTCGGTGAACGAGGCCGAGAGGCTCAAGTTTTGGGCAGGTCGCAAGGCTGCTTTTCCTGCTGTGGGCAGATTAGCACCCGATTACTATTGCATTGACGGGACAATTCCCAGGCGCAGTCTCGGCCAAGTTCTAAAAAGGATTTATGCGCTTTCCCATGAATATGGGCAGGAAGTATGCAATGTCTTCCATGCGGGAGATGGCAATTTGCACCCCCTCATCTTGTTTGATGCTTCAAAGCCGGGGGAGCTGGAGCAAACAGAGGCTTTTGCTGCCCGCATTCTTGAGCTCTGCGTGGAAGTGGGAGGCACCATCACTGGAGAGCACGGGGTGGGTGTAGAGAAAATTGACCAGATGTGTGTGCAGTTTGGTGTGAATGAATTGCACGCGTTTCATGGAATCAAGTCGGTATTCGATCCCTCCGGCTTACTGAATCCGGGCAAGGCAATCCCATTGCTTCACCGCTGTGCCGAGTTGGGACGCATGCATGTCCACCATAATCACGTGCCTCATCCTGAATTGCCGAGGTTTTAATGGAGCACGTACTGGCCGAAATGCAGGAAAAAATCCGCCATGCTCATGCCGTCGGAATGTCCTTGAGGATTGTGGGTGGGGAGAGCAAGGCTTTCTGGGTATGCCCCGACGCACAGGAAATATTGACCGTGTCTGGTTATTCAGGAATTGTGGATTACGAGCCCAGTGAGTTGGTCGTGACTGTGCGTGCTGGAACCCGGTTGGCAGAACTGGAGGCTCTCCTGTCCGAAAACGGCCAGATGCTGCCCTTTGAACCCCCACATTTTGGGCCCCATGCTACGCTGGGTGGTACCCTTGCCTGCGGGCTGTCCGGCCCCCGACGCTTTGCCGTCGGCTCGGCCAGGGATTTTGTACTGGGGGTACGAATATTGGATGGCCTGGGCAATGACCTTTCTTTCGGAGGACGGGTCATCAAGAATGTGGCCGGTTTTGATGTGTCTCGTCTTATGGTGGGGTCTTTGGGATCACTGGGACTGATGACGGAAGCTTCGTTGAAAGTGTTGCCCAAGCCGGTTTGCGAGATAACTCTGGAATGGCCCCTGTCGGAGAGTGAGGCCATTGGTCTGACGAATCGCTGGGCAGGCATGCCCCTGCCGGTCTCGGCCACCAGTTTTGAAGGAGGACGCCTCAGGGTAAGGCTGTCGGGATCCGAGGCTGGGGTGATGAGTGCGGCCAGCAAGTTGGGTGGCGATAAGGTCGACTCGGGAGAAGAATGGTGGAGGTCACTCAGGGAACAAACAGCACCATGGTTTCATACGGGTAAACCACTTTGGCGTTTGTCAGTTAACAGCTGTTCTCCGCCGCTGGGATTATCCGGTTCTGTTCTTGTGGAGTGGGGGGGGGCCTTGCGCTGGGTGGCTTCGGATCACTTGCCCGCACAACTTTATAAAACTGCGCAGGACCATGGTGGTCACGCCCAGCTTTTCAGGGGGGGGGATACTGCCCATCCAAAAGGAAGTCCGCTTCCGCCAGTCCTAAGAAAAATTAATAGGAAAATAAAGCAACAATTTGATCCTAAATCAATTTTCAACCCGGGTATCCCGAGTTGGTTGTGAGATTTCAGTATTTTGGTGATCCATGCATGCCCAGTTTGATCCCGAGTTTTTGGTAACCGAAAAAGGGCAGGAAGTGGCTGCCCTTTTGAAAAGCTGTGTTCATTGCGGATTCTGCCTGGCCACTTGCCCGACCTATCAGTTGCTGGGCGACGAACAGGACAGTCCACGAGGTCGTTTGTACCTCATGAAGGGCATGTGGGAGGGACAGGTTGTCTCAAGTCGGACCCAGTTGCATCTAGATCGCTGTCTGACTTGTCGTGCTTGTGAGACCACTTGTCCGTCAGGAGTCCAGTATGGCAAGTTGCTGGATTTGGCTCGTGAGCAGGTCGAACGACAAGTGGAGCGTCCTGCCTGGCAGCGGTTGCTCAGGCAGGGGTTGGGTCATTTTCTTTCCAGGCGGGAGTGGGTAAGGCTGGTTGTAGGAGTGGGGCGTTTTTTCAGGCCGGTGTTGCCGGTTGCCCTTAAAGCCAGGGTGCCCAAGTTGCCTGGTACGCAGCCCGTTTGGCCGACATTGCGCCATACCCGGCGCATGGTGGTGCTGGAAGGGTGTGTCCAGCCAGTTTTGGCTCCCCAGATCAATGTGGCGGCCGCGAGGGTTTTGGATCGGTTGGGTATCACATTGGAACGGGTTCAGGGTGATGGCTGCTGCGGTGCTTTGCACCACCATTTGGGAAATCATGAGTCCGCAATCCTGGCGGCCAAAAAAAACGTGGATGTCTGGTGGCCTTTGATTAAACAAGGGGTCGAGGCCATCGTGCTCACGGCGAGTGGTTGTGGTAGCCAAATCAAGGACTATGGGTACCTTTTACGACATGAACCTGACTATGCTGACAAGGGTGCGCGAGTGTCTTCATTGGCACGGGATGTTTCAGAAGTGGTGGCCTCGGAACTGGGCAAGTTTGAAGAACATGCATGGCAGGATATTCGTGATGCCTTAGGCAGCGATATTTTGCCGGTCGCGTTTCAGTCTCCCTGCTCGTTGCAGCATGGGCAAAAACTCAAAGGTCACGTAGAACGGCTTCTGGAATCTTTGGGGGTGGTTCTGACCCCTGTTCCCGAATCACACCTGTGTTGTGGCTCAGCTGGCACCTATTCATTGTTGCAACCCGGGATTGCAGCCCAATTACGGCAGCGCAAGCTCAAATCACTGGAAAGTGGGCGCCCGATGCGAATCCTGACGGCCAACATCGGCTGCCAAGAGCATCTTGCCATGGAAGCACAGGTGCCGGTTCAACATTGGATTGTCTGGCTCGATGAAAAACTTTCTTGATTGTTTATTTTTTTGATATTCTTTTAACATCAAAATGTTGTATCGAGAATTTGATAATTTCGGTAATGTTTTTTTCCTCGGCGGGTGGAGATTCCAATCCAAGAAATTCCAGTGCGGCCAGTAAAGTGTCCGGGTTGGGCATAACAGCAGGGGCGCGGGTTTGCTTACTCAGTTTTTCCCCGTTTGCATTCCTTGCGATGGGCAGATGGGCGTACTGAATTTGTGGGTAACCAAGGCTTCGCTGCAGCAGAATCTGGCGAGGTGTTGACTCCATGAGGTCTACCCCCCTGACGATCCGGGTCATCCCCTGATGATAATCGTCAACAACCACAGCCAGTTGATAGGCAAAGGGCCCGTCGGCCCGTTTGACCACAAAATCGCCGGAGCCAAATGCTGGATCTTGAGAAATCTTTCCTTGAATAAAATCATTAAAAATGACGATTGACTCATTGATTTTATAACGAAAAGACCTTTCTTTTTTTCCATTTCCAAGGCCGGCTCTGCATCGTCCCGAGTATGTGGAGGCCGCTTCGCTGCGCGTGCAACCGCACGGATATACCAACCCCATTTGCCTCAAGGATTCGAAGGCAAACTCATAGAGCTCCTGCCGATGCGTCTGGTAGACCACTTCGCCATCCCACCATAACCCGAATCCCTCAAGGCATCTGAGAATTTCGGAATCGGCACCTGGCTGATTCCTGTCCTGATCAAGATCTTCAATTCGAACCAGCCACTCACCGCCCAGAGATTTGGCATCCAGGTAGCTCCCCAGTGCGCTCACCAATGAGCCAAAATGAAGGGGGCCCGTGGGTGAAGGGGCAAACCGGCCCCTGTAAAATTCTGGAGGGGCCGTTTCCAAATAAGGTTCATCCTGTACCATTGGGGCTCTGTTTTTTGCCATCACTATGGGTATCATACCGTTCAATACCATGATTTTTCCCACCCCATTGCTGCCGGCACGGATGATCAGGCGCTACAAACGCTTTCTTGCAGATGTGGAGTTTGACGACGGTTCGGTGAAGACTGTCCACGTTCCCAATACAGGGTCAATGTTGGGTTGCGTGATTCCAGGATCAAGGGTCTGGTTGAGCGATAGTGGTTTGGACACCCGAAAGTATCCCATGACCTGGGAGTTGCTGGAATTGGGCGACACCTGGATAGGTGTGAATACGCACAGGGCCAATGAGCTGGTGCGAGAGGCCATGGAGCATGGCGTGTTGCGGGCCTTGTCCGGTTATCCTGAATATCGCAGGGAGGTTGGGTATGGAGAAGAGGGTAGTCGGATAGACTGGCTGCTCACGGAGCATGAGGGCGCAAACCCTTGTTATGTGGAAGTCAAAAATGTCACGGCAGCAGTGGACTCGGGCATTGCTCTTTTTCCTGATGCGATCAGCCAGAGAGCGACTCGTCATTTACGGGAACTGGTTCGCCAGGTGCAGGCGGGACACCGCGCTGTCATTGTTTTTTGCGTCCAGCGAAATGACGTTACGGAAGTGCGCCCGGCGGACACCATTGATCCCGAGTACGGCAAGGCACTGCGGGAAGCATTGGGGCAAGGGGTCGAGGCTCTGGCATGCTGCGCAACGTTGTCTTCGCAGGAAATCATCCTGAAAACCGAAATTCCTGTGGTATGTCCTTGAGGAGAGTCAAATGACGCATGCCATTCGTTTTTACCAGACTGGTGGTCCGGAGGTCATGAAGTGGGAAATGTTTGATCCGGGTATGCCAGGACCCGGACAAGTTCTGGTGAGGCACAGGGCTGTAGGGCTCAACTATATTGATGTCTACCATCGGAACGGGACTTACCCGGTCAGTCTTCCGGCCACACCGGGCATGGAAGCTGCCGGAATTGTGGAAGACGTGGGCAGTGGAGTGGATGATTTCAGACCGGGAGACCGTGTGGCTTATGCTACCGGGCCTATGGGGGCCTATGCAGAATCAAGAATCATGCCCGCTGATCGGTTGGTGCATGTTCCTCAAGGCATATCCGATGACCAGGCGGCAGCCATGATGTTGCAGGGACTGACGGCTCAATACCTGTTGCGCAGGACCTATCCCGTCAAGGCGGGAGACACGATTCTGGTGCATGCAGCGGCGGGGGGGGTGGGTTTGCTGCTATGCCAGTGGGCAAAGCATCTGGGTGCCACAGTGCTTGGAACCGTGGGGAGCGAAGATAAGGCGGCTCTGGCCCTGGCAAATGGTTGTGATCACGCCATTCTTTACAGGCGGGAAAACTTTCACCAGAGGGTCATGGAGTTGACGCAGGGGTCCAAGGTTCAGGTGGTTTATGATTCGGTAGGACGGGATACGTTTGATCAATCCCTGGATTGCCTTGCACCTCTCGGCATGATGGTATCGTTCGGGCAGTCTTCCGGAATGATTCCTCCTTTTGATATCAGTCAACTGGGGGCAAGGGGATCTTTATTCCTGACGCGTCCTTCATTGATGGCGTACACGGCTAACCGCTCAGATCTTTTGAAAGGAGCAGACGAACTGTTTAAGATGGTGGCCACAGAAAAATTGAAGGTTTCCGTAAGGCAACGTTACCCACTGAAAGAAGCAGTTCAGGCCCATGTGGACCTTGAGGCCCGAAAAACAACCGGCGCAACCATTTTTACCTTGTAGTGCTCATTTCCGGTTTGATGGTTGAGCGTGTTGCCAGCATCTGTTCAAATGCCTTTCTGGCGGGGCTGGGCGGACGTCCTTTCAAGGTCACATGGTAAAGGGTCCGGGTGATGGGAGCTGTGCGGGCAGGAAGTTCCTGCAACTGTTTCTGTTCTATCAACTGATAGGCCATGACTCTGGGGACCAGAGCCAACCCCACTCCTGACAGCACCATCTGCAGTGCGGAAGCGTTGCTGTCCACAATGACCAGCCGCTCCGGTTGGATACCTTCTTCCCTGAAAAAATTGTCCATGACTTGCCCGGTGCCAGACCCGCTTTCCCGTACCACCCAGCAAGCTGCACTCAGATTTTCTGCAGGATTAAAATGTCTTGGGGCGATCAATGACAGGGTTTCGTGCTGCCATGGAGTGCAGATCAGATGGTCATTGCTGACAGCCCCTTCCACCAGGGCCAGGTCCACGGCACCTGTCAAAACTTGGGTCGCAATGTTTTCAGTATTTCCACTGACCAGACGAATTTCCACTCTGGGTTGTTTCTGAAGAAACTGACTGAGCAGTTCCGGAAGCCAGTAGGCAGACAATGTGCTGCTGCCACCCACGACCAGTTTCCCTTTTTCCATACCACGCCTGGCTTTCAGGTCATCGAGCGCTGCCTGCTCCAGAGAAAAAATGGACTGGGCATGCTCAAACAGCGCCTGTCCAGTTTCCGTGAGTTGGACATGCCGGAATGTTCGCTCCAGCAAAGGACAATCAAATGCAAGCTCCAGTTCGCGCACGGCTTTTGAAATGGCGGGTTGAGTCAGATGCAGGCGTTCTGCTGCCCGTGTAAAGCTTTGACAGCGGGCTACTTCAAAAAACGCTCTGAGATGATGAAAATTTATATGCATAATTAATATTCATTAAAACATGAAAATAATCAATTTGAGTTATTTTTATTCCTGACTCATAGTTATGTCAATCAGGAATAAACATAGAACTCGGAGGATTGTTGTCATGTCCGCTGTCACGTTTTCGGAGATATTCAAAACCCGCATGCCGGGTGTGATCCTTGTTTCGTTCTGCAGTCTGATCATTCTGCGCCTGGGTGATTGGGAGCCCGTTCAGCATCTCGGGTTGGGAGCGCTGACAGTGGCCATCGTTCTTGGCATGGTACTGGGCAATACCCTGTTTCCGAAAGTGGCTACCCATTGCGCAGCAGGTGTTGATTATTCAAGGAGTACGCTCCTCAGGCTGGGGGTCATTCTCTACGGGTTCAGAATCACTTTTCTGCAAATTGCGGCGGTGGGTTGGTCAGGCGCGCTCATGGATGTGCTGATGATCACTTTGACGTTTTGCTTGACACTGCTCATAGGAATTCGCTGGCTCAAGATGGACAGGGACACGGTCATCCTGATCGGGGCAGGCAGTTCCATTTGCGGGGCCGCCGCCGTTCTTGCTACAGAACCTGTCGTAAAGTCCCATGCCCACAAGGTTTCTGTGGCAGTGGCCACAGTTGTGGTGTTTGGTACCCTTTCCATGTTTCTGTATCCAGTCATTTATCCCTACCTGGGATTCAGTGACACGGCTTATGGCCTGTATGTGGGTTCGACCGTGCATGAGGTGGCTCAGGTGGTGGCCGCTGCAAAAGCTGTCAGCGATCAGGCCGCCAGCAACGCAGTCATTGAGAAAATGTTGAGGGTAATGATGTTGTCACCATTTTTGGTGACGCTCTCACTGATTCTCGGTCGCAAGGGAACGGATCAAGGAGGTGGCGTTGCCCACGGGAAGACCATGATTCCTTGGTTTGCAGTATGGTTTGTGGTGGTGAGCGGGTTCAATACATTGAACTGGTTGCCACATCCCGTGCTGAAACTGATCATTCAGGCAGACACGTTCTTTTTGACTATGGCCATGTTTGCCCTGGGGTTAAGAACGTCCATCGGAGCCATTCAACAGGCCGGCTTCAAGCCCCTGTTGCTTGCTGGCACCATTTTTCTTTTCCTGACCGTCGGTGGTTACTGGGTCAATCGCTGGATGGGTGCCTGAACATGTTGGACATCGTTCAGCTCGGTTCCCTGCCTACGGACTTTTGCTCGACAGCAAACAGAACTGCAGCTTCCACGCGTGAATTGAGGTTCAGCTTGTTCAGGATGTGGCGCACATGCTGCTTGACGGTATCGTTGCTGATACCCAGTGTCCGGGCAATTTCCTTGTTGGTGCTGCCTTCAGCAAGCAGACCGATGATTTCACGCTCGCGATCGGTGAGTTGGTTCAGGGAATTCTGGTAATGATTTCGACTGGTGCCATGTTGAAGAATCCCGATCATCTTGCTGGTCATGGAGGGGGCAATGACCATTTCACCGGCGGCCACACGTCTTATGCCATCTACCACTTCATCGGGTGGCATGTCTTTGAGCAGATAGCCTCTGACGCCTGCTCTCAAGGCCGATGCAAGATCAGATTCCGCATCGCTCATGGTCAGTATGACGACAGGAGTCTGGAATCCGGCCTTGCGAATGATTTCCAGCAACTGAAGACCATTCAACGGGTTCATGCGCAAATCCATGACCAGCAGGTCCGGATTTTGTTCTGTCAGGATCTTTCTGAGTTCTTCTTCATGGTCAGTGGCGCCTGCGACCTGGATGCCATAACGGTTGGTCAGGAGTTCAGTGAGACCACGGCGGCACAAACCGTGGTCATCTACCAGGGCAACGCGAAGGGTGGGAATAGGTGTATTCATGAATCGGTTCTAAAGAATGGAACGGTGAGTTGGATCTCGGTACCAATGCCGGAGGAACTGCGAATATCGAGAGTGCCTCCAATTCGTCGAGCCCTTTCCTGCATGATGGTGAGGCCATAATGCCCCTCTGGAGAATGAAGGCTGGACAAACCCGTGCCATTGTCAGTAATCCTGACGTGAATTTCCCGGAGTTCATTGGAGATGATCAATCGTGCCTGAGTGGCTCTGGAATGCAACACCACGTTGTTGAGCGCTTCCTGGATGATGTGAAAGATTTGCAATTCCTGCTCCAGGGTCAGGTCGGGTTGTTGTTTGGAGTAGCTGTACTCAAAAGAAATGGAAGAACGGGCTTTGAGTCCATCGATCAGCATGTTGAGAGCATGGTGAAGTCCGAGAGGATCCATCTGACAACGAAAATGTGTAATCAGATCCCTGACGGATTTCTGAACGGAGTCCAATGCATCACTGATATCGTCCAAACACTGACGTGCCGTATCGGTGTTTCCACCTTGGAGGGCTTCGCACAGGAGACTGATGCGGACACGTCCATAAAAAAGGTTTTGAGACATGCTGTCATGGATTTCGTTGGCAATGGCTTGCCGTTCTGCAGCCAGAAACATGCGCTGACTGTCTCGCGTGAGACGGGAGTTTTCGAGGGCAAGCCCGATCATGTTGCCATAAAATGGCCAAAGTTCCGGAGGAAACGGGCAGTTTTCTGGGTCGTGAGGCAAGTAAAGGCTCAGAATGCCTTGGCATTGGTTTTTGACAAGCACCGGGATGGCCACCACATGGCTGCAACTTTGCCGGAATCCAGGTTCGTGGATGAGGCGCGTGCAATGGGTGGAGTGACTCATGCAGACATGACCCGTTTGCGCTGCTCGTTCGCAAACGCCACAGTCCCCGTGGATGTCGAGAGCTGTGCTTTCATATTTCCATGGGTGGTCGGTGTTGAAAATGCTGCCTGTCTGAAGAAGGGCGTCGGGGGAGACGAGGGGTCTGAACGTAACTGCTGTGGCTTTGGTAGCTTGCAGGATGGTGTCCAGGCAACCTTGGAGGAATATGTCGAGCAGACGGTCAGCCTGCCGAATTTCCACTGGCTCCTGATGTTCTTTCAAGGCATCTGGGCAACCCTGTCTGTCCAAGGGTTCCTGAACGTTATTCAACCCGGTTCCCTCCATTCAATTCCCAGCCATGTCAGATTCATCATGGGTTCCGATCCGGCGCAGAATAGCATAGCGATGGCCATTTGGTCGCTACCTTTTCCATGCTGCGCTGCACAAATTTTTTTGAGTCAAGAGAGCTCTTAT
>JAJZEL010000223.1 GCA_021828575.1 Pseudomonadota bacterium | reverse complement strand
GCCAGCGCATTCGGGAGAATGACGCTCCACACATCACCCGCCAGAAACAGGGTTTGCAGGATGGAAACGAAATAACGGGCGGCCACCGCATGAGTCAGGATGCGGATGGGGGCTGGCATGCTGCCGATGTCGAAAATGAAACCCGACAGGATGAAGGCAGGCAGGAAAGTGGCGATGATGGCGATCTGGCCGGCCACGAACTGGTTGCGCGCCAGGCTGGAGATCAGGAGTCCCATGCCCAGTGCCGCCAGGAGAAAAAGTGATGAGGCACCGGTCAGGACCAGCAGCGAGCCCTGGAAAGGTACGTGGAACAGGGTGATGGCAATGATCAGGGACGCCATCATGCCTCCCATGCCCAGTGCGAAATAGGGCAGCAGTTTCGCCAGCAGGATTTCACGAATGGTGGCCTGGGTGACCATCAAGGCTTCCAGGGTGCCTCGCTCCCACTCCCGCGCCATCACCAGGGCTGTCAGGAGGGCGCCCGTGAGGGTCATGATCACGGCGATCAGTCCCGGAATGAGGTAGTCGCGGCTGCTGACGGCCGGATTGAAGCGAATGGACTGTTCCACCCGGATGGGTGCAGAAAACGGACTGCCGCGGTCTCGTGCCAGGGACCTGATCCAGATGCTCCAGGTTTGCTGGAGATAACCTTCCAGGATGCGGGCACTGTTGGCGTCTGTTCCGTTGACCATGATGCCTAGTGATGCGCTGTCTCCGGCAAGGATGCGACGAGCAAAATCTTCGCGCAGCCAGACAATGGCCCTGACGTCGTCGCGCTTCATGGCATCCTCGGCTGTGCCGATGGAGGGGTAAGTGTGGGGTACGAAATAGGAAGAGTGGTTCAGGTGGCTGGTGAAACTGGTGGTCAGTGCATCCGGATGGTCTATCACCACGGCAATGGGCACATCCCGCGCGTCCAGGGTGACTCCATAACCGAATATCAGCAGCAGGAAGGCTGGCAGGAGAAAAGCCACAGCCAGCGCCGAAGGATCGCGCATGATCTGCAGAAATTCCTTGCGCAGCAGGCCCGCGAGGCGCATGGAGGGAAAGCTCATGCAGCCTCCGCCACGCTTTCCATCAACGCGATGAACGTATCTTCCATGGTGGGGTCAGGCAGGGCATCCGATCTGCAGCGATCCTTGAGGCTTTCCGGATCGCCGGCGGCCAGAACACGGCCCTGGGCCATGATCACCAGGCGATCACAGTATTCGGCTTCTTCCATGAAATGGGTGGTGACCAGAACAGTGACCCCTGTTTCGGCGAGTGCATTGATGCGATGCCAGAACTCCCTCCTGGCCAGGGGGTCGACGCCCGAAGTGGGTTCGTCGAGAAACAGGATGTCGGGTTCATGCATCAGGGCACAGGCCAGAGCGAGTCGCTGCTTGAACCCCAGAGGCAGGTCCCGGCTGGTGACCGCGACCACGTCATTCAATCCAAACTCCTCCAGTGCCCAGTGCATGCGTGCCTGGCGACGGGCACCCTTCAAACCGTAGGCACTGCTGAAGAATCGCAGGTTCTCCTGCACGGACAGGTCTGCATAAAGAGAAAATTTCTGGGCCATATAGCCAATGCGTTCCCGTGCGGTCGCTGCCGAATGCCCCAGGTCATAACCGGCCACGCGCAGGGTACCGCTGGACGGTGGGAGCAGGCCACACAACATGCGGAACGTGGTGGATTTTCCAGCACCATTGGCCCCGAGCAGTCCGAATACCTCGCCTTTCGTAACGGAGAAACTGATGTTGTCCACGGCCTTGAATTCGCCGAAAAGTCGACTCAGTTCATGGACCTCGATCACTTCAGGACGCTCCGTGAGCAGAACGGGAGGCTGGGCCGCCAGTTGCCCGGTGATATGAACCGCGCCGGCTTGCTGTTGTTTGAGCAACGCCACAAAACTGTCTTCGAAACGCGGGGGCACGGAAACCACCTCAGTGTCTTCGGCATCCTGAGGCGTCAGGACAGGTGGGCTGGCAGTCTGGGTGACGATGCGCACATGGGCCCCTTCGATGGTGGCATCCAGTACTTCGGGTAACAGGGACAGCTGTTCGTGCAGGAGCCGTTTTCCGGTTCTGCGGGAAGTCACGTGAAAACTGCGTCCTGACAGTTCTTCCGTGAATCCGGCGGGATTGCCGGAGGCCAACAGCCGTCCTTCATGCAGCAGCAGTATGGACTCACAGCGTTCTGCCTCGTCCAGGTAGGAGGTGCTGAGCAGTACCGTCATGCCTGAAGACTGGGTGAGGTGGTGGATGATGGCCCACAGGTCGCGTCGGGACACCGGATCGACACCCACCGTGGGCTCGTCAAGGAATAGCAGGTCGGGAGCACGGATCAGGGTGCAGGCCAGTCCCAGTTTCTGCTTCATCCCACCCGACAGGCGCCGGGCAAGGCGTCCGGTGAAGGGCCGCAGTCCGGTCATGTGCAGCAGTTCCGCATAGCGTTCTTCACGCATTGCTGGTTCCACGCCCTGCACGTTGGCGTACAGGTCCAGGTTTTCCTGAACGGTCAGGTCCTCGTACAGGCCGAATTGCTGGGGCATGTAGCCAATATGGGTCCGGACTTCGTCGGGTGAGGTCTGCATGTCCAGTCCCAGGACACGGACATGTCCCGAATCGGGAAGCAGCAAGCCCACGCAGAGGCGCATAAGGG
>JAJZEL010000042.1 GCA_021828575.1 Pseudomonadota bacterium | reverse complement strand
CCATGCTGATGGATCGTTGTTCATGAAGTTCACGTTGCTATCCACAGACGGGGTGGCCCGTCGTGGTGTCCTGGAGTTGCCGCATGGTATGGTGGATACGCCGGCTTTCATGCCTGTGGGTACCTATGGGGCGGTCAAGGGTGTGTCCCCTGACGAACTGGAAACCCTGGGTGCGCAAATCGCCTTGGGCAATACCTTTCATCTTTGGTTGAGGCCTGGGCTGGAAGTGCTGGAAACTCATGGCGGGCTGCATGGCTTCATGGGGTGGAGCCGTCCGTTGCTGACAGATTCGGGAGGATTCCAGGTCTTCAGTCTGGGAGCGCTGCGTCGCATCACGGAAGAGGGGGTGAAATTCCGTTCCCCGGTGAACGGCGACGCCCTTTTTCTGACGCCGGAAGAATCCATGCGCATCCAGCGCGTCCTCAATTCTGATATCGTCATGGCTTTTGACGAGTGCACGCCCTGGCCAGCAGACGAGCGTCAGGTTAGCGAGTCCATGGAGCTTTCCCTGCGCTGGGCAGAGCGTTCCCTGAAGGCGCATGAGGGTAACCCCAATGCCCTGTTCGGTATCGTGCAGGGCGGGATGCATGAGTCTCTCAGGGAAATCTCAGTCCGTGAAATGACCCGTCTTGATTTTCCGGGCTATGCCATCGGTGGTTTGTCCGTGGGTGAACCGGTGGAGGAGCGCAACCGAATCCTGTGCCACACTCCGCAGTTGCTGCCGGAACACAAACCACGTTACCTCATGGGCATGGGAACACCCGAAGACATCGTCCTGGCAGTTTCACAGGGTGTCGACATGATGGATTGTGTCATGCCCACCCGTAACGCGCGCAACGGGTGGTTATTTACCCGGCATGGCAATATCAAGATACGCAATGCCCAATACCGCAAAGATACTCGTCCTCTGGATGAATCCTGTACCTGCTACACTTGCCAGCGGTTTTCCCGGTCCTACCTGCATCACCTCCAGCAATCGAAGGAAATGCTGGGGGCGCGTCTCAATACGCTGCACAACCTGCACTACTACCAGGACCTGATGAGGGAATTGCGTCAGGCCATTGAACAGGGGTGCTTGAAGGATTATCAGGCCGAGTTTCTACGGAAGCGGACGGGCTCATGCTAGAATCCCGCAGTTAGGAATCAGGAGAGTTTCATGGGAATTAGCAACGTCTTTGCCGCTGGTGCAGGATCAACACAGGATCTGGGCATGAATCTGGGTTTCATCGTCCTCATGTTTGTGGTGCTGTACTTCATGATGATCCGTCCCCAGATCAAGCGCCAGAAAGAACATAAAACCATGGTGGACGCCCTGTCTCGTGGCGACGAGGTTGTGGTGAACGGCATGTTGGGCAAGATCACGGATCTGGACGACAACTATGCGCGTCTGGAAATTTCCAAGGGTGTCGTCATCCAGGTACAACGTGGTGCCGTGGGGACGCTTCTGCCCAAGGGCACGCTCAGTCTCAAGTAATTCATGAACCGATTCCCTCTCTGGAAAAACGCCCTCATCCTGCTGGCACTGGCGCTGGGGGCGCTGTACACATTGCCCAATTTTTACGGGCAGTCGCCTGCCGTACAAATTTCACCTGCCGGAGTCACCACCCAGGTGGGGACCTCCCTGGAAGGACAGGTGGAAGACCTGCTCCACAAAGGGGGATTGGTTTATACCCGGGTGACGCTGGATGCTTCCGGACTGCGTGTGCGTTTTGCCGATACGGACACACAGATCAAGGCGCGTGACTTCATCGATCAAGCCGTCAATCCTGCAGGTCAGCCCCAGCAGTACGTGGTGGCGCTCAATCTGGTGCCCAATGAGCCCGTATGGCTGGCCAGCATGGGCGCATTGCCCATGTACCTCGGTCTTGACCTGTCGGGTGGCGTGCATTTTCTGTTGCAGGTGGATGTGGCTTCGGCCCTGACGCGCCGGCTGGACAGCGATGCTTCGGACATGCGCAGTGCTCTGCGCGAAAAGCGCGTTTACTATGACGGCATTTCCAGGGAAGGCAATCGCGTGGTGCTGCATTTTCAGGATGAGGTATCCCGTACAGCGGCTCGGCAGGCTCTGGAAGGGGACTTTCACGATCTGTTGTTGAAGGACGAAGGCATTGGCAACGACGCATCGCTGGTGGGTACACTGCGCCAGGAAGCCTTGGCCACCATACAGGAACAGGCGCTCAAGCAGAACATTCTGGCCTTGCGCAACCGCGTCAATGAATTGGGCGCCAAGGAACCCATCATTCAGCAGCAGGGCACTGACCGCATCATCGTGGAATTGCCCGGGGTGCAGGACACCGCCAAAGCCAAGGAAATCATCGGTCGCACGGCAACTCTGGAAGTGCATCTGGTGGACGAAGACCATCCTGGTCCCACCTCGCTGACATCGCCTCCTCCCGTGGGAGACGAACTGGTGCAGGAACGCAATGGTTTTCCGGTATTTGTAAAAAAACAGGTGGTGCTGACTGGCGATGACATCACCGATGCCGGGGCCGGATTTGATTCGCAGACGAATCGCCCTACCGTGAACATCAGCCTGGACGGCAAGGGAGCGCGGATCATTCGTCAGGTATCCCGCGACAACCTCAAGAAGCGCATGGCCATCCTGCTCATCGAAAAGGACAGGACGGAAGCCATCAGTGTGGC
>JAJZEL010000187.1:3576-11704 GCA_021828575.1 Pseudomonadota bacterium | reverse complement strand
GTGGGAATGCCTAGCCGAACGGGTTGACGGCGCCCTGCACCACGCTTTCTCCCAGCCCCCAGCTGGCCGTGATGAACACCACCTGGTCAAAACCGGATTCCGTATCCATGGTAAACAGCACACCACTGCAGCCCAGGTCACTACGCACCATGCGCTGGATGCCGGCAGACAGGGCCACTTCCTCGTGGGCAAAGCCCTGATGGACCCGATAGGCAATGGCGCGATCGTTGTAAAGGGAAGCAAATACGTGGCGCACGGCCTCAATGACGGCGTCCACGCCCGTCACGTTGAGGAAGGTTTCCTGCTGTCCGGCAAAGGAGGCATCGGGCAGATCCTCGGCCGTTGCCGAAGACCGCACGGCCACCGGCGGTGGTACGGGCTGACCATCCTGAAGCTTGTGGCAGGCCTCCGCAATTTCCTTTTCCAGTCGTTCCGGCAGAGGAGCTTCCACGATCCAGGCGCGAATCTGGGCACCCGCCCGGGCCAGTGCCTTCACATCCCCCACATCCAGGCCGGAGAGGGTTTTTTCAATGCGCAAGTCCAGGCCATCCTTGGCCAGAAAATCCCGGTAAGCCGCAGCCGTGGTGGCAAACCCTCCTGGAACACGCACACCCGCACGGTGCAACTGGCTGATCATTTCCCCAAGGGAAGCATTTTTGCCGCCCACGCTGGGCACATCCTCCATGCGCAGGTCTTCGAACCACCGAATATATTCGGACATGACGATCTCCCTGAGAGGCTTCCAGTTTTATATTATATATAAGACTTCGCACAAGGAACCACTTCATGAAGAGAACCGTGTTTTTCGTATCGGACCGCACCGGCATCACGGTCGCCCTGCTGGGCCAAAGCCTGATGACCCAGTTCGAGGGCCTGGCATTCCAGCGGCATACGCTGCCTTTCGTGGACAGTCCCGAAAAGGCGGCCGCCACCGTACTGGCCATCAACGCAGCCGCGCGCGCGGACCAGGTTCGTCCCATCGTGTTCAGCACACTGGTGAATGAAGACTTCCGTCATCAACTCAGGCAAACCAATGCCCTGGTGCTCGACTTCTTTGAAATTTTCATCGCTCCCCTGGAAGCGGAACTGGGGGTGCCGTCTTCTCATGCCATCGGCAAATCCCATGGCACCAGCGATGATGGGCAATACAGTCGGCGCATTGCAGCCCTCAACTACACCTTGTCGCATGATGACGGCTCAAACCTGGAGGGACTGGACCTGGCAGACCTCATTCTGGTGGGCGTGTCCCGTTCGGGAAAAACCCCTGCCAGCCTTTATCTGGCCATGCAATTCGGGCTCAAGGTGGCCAACTGTCCCCTCATACCGGAAGACCTGGAACGTCAGACACTGCCGGATGCCCTGGTCCCCTGGAGACGAAAAATCTGGGGGCTGTCCATTCGACCCGAACGCCTGCACCAGATTCGCACCGAACGACACCCCGACAGCCGGTATGCAGCGCTGGCGGGCTGTCGGCACGAAATCCAGGCCGCAGAAGCTGTCATGCGCACCTACGGCATTCCTTTTCTGGATTCCACCAACCTGTCCATCGAGGAAATCGCCACCACCATCCTGCACAAGGCCGGACTGGAGCGGCACACTTACTGAACCGGGTCAGGTCTGGGCGTTTCCTTCCGCCATGGCGATGCCCCCGTCTTCGCCTTCCCTCTTGGCCACATACATGGCCAGGTCGGCATTCCGGATGAGTGCCGCTTCATCTTCACCATGTTCCGGGTAGAGGGCCAGGCCTATGCTCGCAGAAATGGACACCGTGTGAGGTGACAGGTCGAAAGGCTGACGCAGGGACTCCAGGACCTTGTCAGCCACCTTGCGCATTTCACGCCCCCCCCCCGGAGCAGGCAGCAGGATGACAAACTCGTCCCCCCCCACGCGGGCCACTGTGTCCGACTCCCGCACCGAATTCTTCAGCCGTCGTGCCACGGACTTCAACAGGGCATCACCCACATCATGGCCCAGGGCATCATTGACCGGCTTGAAACGGTTGAGGTCCACAAACATGACTGCCAGCGGTGCCTTGTTGCGCTTTGCACTGACCAGGGCCAGACGCAGGCGATCCAGAAAGAGCGGCCGGTTGGGCAATCCCGTCAGGGCATCATAATGTGCCATGCGATGCATTTTTTCCTCGGCCAGCTTGGATGCAGTCACGTCATCGATGATGGCCACGATTTCATCGTTGGAAAGCTTGTAGACGTAATTTTCCCGCCAGGAGGAAATACGCCCGTCCTGATAGAGGCCCGCCGGATGATGTTCAGCCACGCCCGTGGTCCACACGCGCCGGAACACCTCCAGCAGACCGAACTGGGCAATGGCCGGAAACACCTCCACCACGTTCTTGCCGATCACGTCCTTGCGGAATATGCCATCTATGCGCTCGGCCGCATGGTTGAATGCGGTGAAGAAAAAGTCCCGACCATCCGTGGAGCGATAGACGGCCACACCGCTGCTCAGGTTCTCGAACATTTCGCGCAACCGTGTTTCATTGTCTTCCAGCACTTTTTTCATGGCACGCCGTTCCGTGATGTCACGCGCCACGCCGATGGCATGCCAGTGCCCCTTGATCTTGACCGCTCCCAGGGACAGCTCTACTGGAAACTCGTGACCTTTCCGGTGCAGGGCCTCGATTTCCATGGTCTTGCCAATCAAGGGGCCTGACCCTGTCCTGAGAAAACTGCCATGCGCACGCCTGAAGCCTTCTTCATGACGGGACGGTGCGATGAAGTGATGCATGTCCTGCCCCAGGACTTCGTCACGCCGGTAACCGAAGATCCGTTCTGCTGACGCATTCCAGAAGGTCACCCGCCCTTCCTGGTCCATCATGATCATGGCATCACCGCTGTTTTCGCTCATGGCGCGGAAACGTTCTTCGTTGTCCAGCAGCTCCTGCTGCATTTGCTTGCGGTCTGTAATGTCACGCAGAAAAGCGGCCACCAGCCCGGTATCCGGGTTGTACTGGGCGCTCACCTCCACCTCCATCAGGGTGCCGTCACGGCGGAGATGGGTGGTTTCGAAATGGCTGCCCACGCCATCCCCATGATGGCCAATCCGCTGAAGCACCTCGTCCGGGGACAGTTTCGTGTCAATGTGAGTCACGTTCATGCGCAACAGCTCGCCGCGCTCATACCCCAGCATCCGGCAATAGGCATCGTTGGTTTCCACGATCCGGCCATGGGCATTGGTCATGATGAAACCATCCAGGGAAGTGCGCACCACGATCTTGAACTGCTCTTCCTTGTTGCGCCGGAGCAACTCCTCCATCTTGACCCGTTTCCGGATGTGAAACACCATCGTCCGGAACAAAAACAGGTAGAGCGTGGGCGAAATCATGAAGACAAGAAGCAGGGCATCCATCAATGCCTGTCTGCCCTGGCTGATATCTCCCAGATAGGGCAGCAGAAACATGACACAGATTTCCGCCACGAACACCGTCAGGGCAATGATCAGAAAGACCAGCAAAGGGGATCGGGAAAAAGGGGGGTCCGGAGCATCCATGAGCCATGGCCTCAGAAATCTTCTTGCACCTCCATCTAGTCACAAAGACAGACGGCCGTCAACTTCCTCCTGTTCCAGTCGCTGTCGCTCGCGCAGGTACAGAATGAAAGTGCGCAACGGGGCCGACATCAGATGACGACTGGCGTAGTAAAGGTAGTAACTGTGATGGGCAGGTGACCAGTCGCGCAGCAGGGGCACAAGGTGTCCCCGCTTCAGTTGTTCCATCACATGCGCCTCCACCACGTAACCCACACCGACACCATCGCAGGCCGCCTGGACGACCAGGTCCACATCGTTGACGATCAGAGGGCCATCCACATCGATTTCCACTTTCTGGTGATTTTTTTCAAATTCCCAGGCAAGAATCTGCTGGTTGGCCATCCGGTACCGAATGCAGGTGTGGTGCTGCAGATCCCGGGGGGTTTTGGGTGCCGGATGGAGCGCCAGATAGTCAGGCGAGGCCACTGCCATGACACGAAAGGGAGCGCTGGCACGCACCAGTTTCATGTCCTGGGCAATGCGACGCCCGTAACGAATACCGGCATCAAACCGGCCCGTCACGATGTCGCTTTGAGTGTCGTCCACGGTCACGTCCAGTTGGATGGCCGGAAACCGGGTGGTGAAATCCTTGAGCAGCGGTCCCAGGATGATGCGTGCCGGCACCGTGGACACGCTCAGGCGCAGAACACCCATGGGGGTGTCACGAAAATCGTTGATGGATTCCACGGCAGAGTGCAGGGCCTCGAAGGCGGGGCGCACCTGGTCCAGCAGGCGCTCGCCAGCCTCCGTGAGGGACACGCTGCGGGTGGTGCGATGCAGGAGACGGACGCCAAGACGATCTTCCAGATGACGGATGGTCTGACTCAGGGACGATGGCGCCATCCCCAGGGCGGCAGCTGCCCGTGTGAAATTGCCGTTGTCCACCACGGCCATGAATGCCTTGAGCCCGGCAAATTCCGCCCCTTCCATCATTCACCATATCCGAATAGTGTATTCGGATTATAAACATTTTAAAGCACAATTCGCCACGTATAATTTCCCTTCACCCGCCCTCATCCGTAGACACCTCAGTGGAAAGCGAAACACCCCGACTCACCTCCCTCACCCGTTACCGGCGCCCCCTGCTCTGGGGAGGTCCCCTGGTCATCCTGGCGGTGGCTGCTGCCCTGTATGTAAAGGGAGCACGTTTTGTTTCCACTGAAGATGCCTATGTGAGCGCTGCGCGCACGGAAATCAGCGCCAGCGTGTCGGGTCGCGTGGTGGAAATGGATGTGCATGACAATCAGGCGGTGCACCGCGGCGACCTTCTGTTCCGGCTGGATGAACGGGATTTCAGGACGGCCCTGGACCAGGCCCGGGCACACCTGGCCAGCGAACGCCTGCGCATTGCCGCCCTGCAGGCCACCTGGCGCCAGCGCAAGGCCGAAATGGATGCCGCCAGTGAAACAGTGCGTTATGCCACCCGCGAAATGGAGCGTCAGACGCGCCTGGCTTCCAGTGGCGTGTCCTCGCAATCCCGCCTGGATGATGCCCGCCATGCCCTGGCCCAGGCTCAGCAGAAGCTGGCGGCGACCCAACAGGACAAGGACAATGTCCAGGCCGCCCTGGACAACCACCCCCTGCGTAATGTGGACCAGCACCCTGCTGTGGCGGAAGCCCGGGCAACCCTGCAGCAGGCGGAGCTCAACCTGTCCTATGCCACGGTCCGCGCTCCCGGCAATGGCACCGTGACCCGGGTGGAACAGCTCCAGCCGGGGGATTACGTAAAAGCAGCCGCGCCGCTGTTTGCGCTGGTTTCCGACCGGGATGTGTGGGTGGAAGCCAATTTCAAGGAAACAGACCTCACGAACGTTCGGCCAGGGCAAAGCAGTACGGTGACGCTGGACATCTACCCGGGCAGGACCTTTCATGGCCATGTGGAAAGCCTGAGTCCGGGCACGGGTTCCAGTTTTGCACTGCTCCCGCCGGAAAATGCCACGGGCAACTGGGTCAAGGTGGTGCAGCGCCTGCCGGTGCGCATACACATCGACGATCCCGACCCCTCCAGGCCGCTGCGTACAGGCCTGAGCGCCACGGTGCGGGTGGATGCACCCCATTCCCTTTTCTGACCCTGGCGCTTTCCCGTGACCAACGGCACCGCCCGCCTCAACCGCCCGCTGATCTCCGTATCCATCATGGCGGCCACCATCATGCAATCCCTGGATTCCACCATTGCCAATGTGGCCCTGCCTCGCATGCAGGGCACGCTTTCCGCCACCCAGGACCAAATGACCTGGGTGCTCACGTCCTATATCGTGGCCACGGCCATCATGATTCCATTGACCGGATGGCTGGCTGGCCGCTTTGGGCGGAAACGCGTTTTCCTGCTTTCCATCATCGGCTTCACCATTGCTTCCGCCCTGTGCGGCCTCGTCACAGACCTGCCCGAAATCGTCCTGTGTCGCCTGATCCAGGGATTGTCCGGAGCTGCGCTCGTGCCCTTGTCACAGGCGGTCCTGTTCGATATCAATCCTCCCGAAAACCACGGGCGCGCCATGGCCCTATGGGGTGTTGGCGTGACCATGGGCCCCATCCTGGGACCGGCCCTGGGCGGCTGGCTCACGGAAAACTACAGCTGGCGCTGGGTGTTTTACATCAACGTACCCATTGGCATCCTGGCCTACCTGGGGCTTCTCCTTTCCATGCCCGAAACCGAACGACGTCCAGGGCGATTTGATTTTTTCGGGTTCGCCACCCTCAGCCTGTCCATCGGGGCGCTGCAACTCCTGTTGGACCGGGGCCAGCTCAAGGACTGGTTCGGGTCAGGGGAAATCATGACCTATGCCCTGATCCTCGGGATGTCCTGTTACCTTTTCCTGGTGCATACCCTCACGCACCCGCAACCTTTCCTGAGTCCGGCACTGTTTCGCGACCGCAACTTCGTGGCCGCCAATTTTTTCATCTTCCTGGTGGGCGTAGTGCTGTTTGCCACTCTGGCCCTCATCCCCCCAATGCTGCAGGAAGACATGAGCTACCCCGTGGTGCTGACCGGGCTGGTCACGGCCCCCAGGGGAGCCGGCACCATGGCCGCCATGATGGTGGTGGGGCGGCTGATCGGACGCGTGGACGCACGCATCATCATGGCCACAGGCCTGGGCCTGACCGCCCTTTCCCTGCAATGGATGACCGGGTTCAGCCTGCAGATGGATGAATGGCCTGTGGTGACCACGGGCGTATTGCAGGGATTCGGTGTGGGTCTGACCTATGTCTCCCTCTCCACGATGGCGTTCAGCACCCTCCCCGGAGCCTTGCGCAATGAAGGCACCTCGTTTTTCAACCTGTTGCGCAACATTGGCAGCGCCATCGGCATTTCCGTGGTGGAAACCCTGCTGGTGAGAAACACCCAGTCCATGCACGCCGCCCTGGCCACGCATGTCACCCCCTACACTGCGCTGCCCGGCCATGTCGAAACCGTTGCGGAGGCCCCACCAGCAATCCTGGCGCCGCTCAATGCCGAACTGACCCGGCAAGCCGCCATGGTGGCGTACAATGACGACTTCCAATTGATGATGGTGCTGACCCTGGCCGTCATTCCCCTGCTGTTCCTGCTGCGCAAGCCAGGTTCCAGAGACAGCTCCGGGGAACCTCCTGTCCTGGATTAAAACCGTGAACCCTCGCCTCCTTCTGCCCTCACTGCTCGCCGCAATGCTCTGCGCGTGCACGGTGGGCCCGGATTTTCGCCGTCCCGACCCGCCGGCCGGTGACGGCTACCTCACCCGGGAAGAGCAGTTCCAGGTGCAGCAGCAACTGGTGCTGGGGCCGCAACAGGGCCCCCACTGGTGGGCCGTGTTTTCAGCACCCGCCATCGATCCCCTGATCCAGCAGGCACTGAAGGGAAATCTGGATCTGGCTGCAGCTCGTGAAACCCTGGCCCAGGCCCAGGAATCCGTGAAGGCAAGGAGCGGACAATACCTGCCCCAGGTGGCGCTGGGAGGTGTGGCGGGCCGGCAAAAATACGGGGTCGCCCTGTTCGGCCCCTCGAATTTTTTCATTCCGCCTTTCAGCTACTATGAAATCGGGCCTTCCCTGACCTGGGACCTGGACCTGTTTGGTGCCGGCCGCCGGGATGTGGAGCGTCAGCAGGCACTGGCCGAATACGCCTCCCACCAGCTCGAAGCCACCTATCTGGCCCTCACGGGCAGCGTGGTGGCCCAGACCATCGCATGGTCGGGTACCAGCGCATCCCTGGATGTCGCGCAGCAACTGGTTCTCGAAGATGAAAAAATCCTGGCGCTCACGAAGACGGCCTTGCAGGAAGGTTCCGGTACACAGCCTGCCGTACTGAAAGCCGGCAGTCGTCTGGCAGAAGACCAGGCCTTGCTGCCTTCGCTGAAACAACGCCTGAGCGAAAGCCAGCATTTGCTGGCTATTCTCATGGGCAAAGCCCCCAGGAACTGGAACCCGCCCATGCTGCGCTTCAGTGACCTGCAAATGCCCCGGACGATTCCGCTCAGCATTCCTTCCGAGCTGGCAAGAAAACGGCCTGACATCCTTGCAGCAGAGGCCGCCCTGCATGAAGCCAGCGCCAATGTGGGCATCAGTACAGCCCGCCTGTACCCGGATGTGGTCATTAGCGCCAACC
>JAJZEL010000187.1:0-3566 GCA_021828575.1 Pseudomonadota bacterium | reverse complement strand
AGGAAGCCCTGACACCCCAGCGATTGTTTTATGGGGCCAGCAATGCCTGGTCACTCGCCTCCGGCCTGACGGTCCCGCTATTTTACGGCGGGGCCCTGACGGCCGAACAAAAGGCGGCAGAACACGCTTACCAGGCCGCTCTGGCCCAGTACCAGCAAACCGTGTTGTCAGCCTTTGGACAGGTGGCGGATTCTCTCACTGCCCTGGCCCACGACAGGGATCTGATGCGTTCCCGGGAAGACACCCGACACCTCTCCGAAGAATCCCTGCGTCTGGCCGAAGCCAGCCATGAAGCAGGCGAAGCCGACCTCATGGCCGTGGAAGAAGCACGCAGGCAATTGGCCTGGGATGAGCTCCAGTGGCTGGATGCCCAACAGGACCACGAACTTCACCTCACCCGTCTGTGCGTGGCCCTGGGTGGCTCGCCCCTCTGACGCTGACGAAAGCCGCTCAACCCTGACGGGAACAGCGCTCCTGCATGAGCTTTCCTGTTTCCACCAGGAATTGCAGTGACTGCTGGGTCCGGGCATCGGTCATGAGCTGCCAGATGCCTCCCAGACCACCCGTCGACTTGTGCTGTCCTGCCTGCACTGCGGCGCCTTCCAGGCAATCGAGCAAGGCGGAAAGACGCTCCAGGCGCTGCACCAGCACGGGCACCGAGTCCACCAGCTTTTGAAGCTGCCCGGTGGATTCCAGTTGTTCCAGCAGGGCCACCAGCCGTCCAATGCCACTCCGGTTCAGCCGGTCCAGCAGGGTCAGTCCTTCCCCCAGGGCGCCGGAAAGCCGGCCCACCATTTCATCCGTCAGGGCATCTTGTGCGGCCTCATGCACTCTGGCCAGCTGGGACAAGCGCTCCAGGTCGCCGTTACGCACCATGTCTGCCAGTACCGGAATGGCCTGGGCCAGTCCGGAACGACCCGCCCGATCCAGCAGGTCCATGGCCTCGGCTGCCGAACCGGCCAGCCGTGCCACCATCTCGTCACTTGTGGCATCACGCGCAGCTGCCAGCACGCGGTCCAGTTCCTGAGTATCCATCGTCTGTTCCCCCTTCACAGAAGTCCCCGGGCAGACACCCAGTAGAGCTTGTTGTAGGCAGTCTTGAACCAGTGCACCGCCCGGGTGGGAGGCTTGGGATCAGGAGGTGTCTGGTAATTGAACATGGCATAAGTGGCCCGGTCCTTGCCTGCCTCGATGAAACAGAACACCTTGCCGTCGTACTCCTTCACCGGCATGCCAATCTTCACCAGGGCCGCTATGTTTTCACCCAGGGTGTCTGCCTCGAAATGCGCCGTGGATCCGGCCTTGCTGATGGGAATATTGGTGGTGTCGCCACACACGAACACGTTGGAACGACCTTCCATGTTGAGCTGCGTGCGATGGGTGGGAATCCAGCCGTTCTGTCCCAACCCGTTCTTTTCGATCACCTCCATGCCTTTGTGAGCCGGAATGGTGATGAGCAGGTCATAGGACACTTCGGCACCTTCCTCGCTGCGCAGCACCTTTCGTTCTCCGTCCACCTCCTTCATGTTGAAAAAGGTTTCGTAGGTAATGCCCAGCCGGTCCATTTCCGGTGCAGCCCACTTGGCCACGTTTTCCAGGCTGTGCACCCGATTGATGGGGTAGGTGTAGTGCAGCTTGACCTTGTCACCCAACCCGCGATCCTTGAAGTAGTCGTGCAGCATGAATGTGATTTCCAGGGGGGCCATGGGACACTTGTGAGGCACCCCCACCGCAATCACCACCCGTCCCCCTTCAAACGACTGGAGGCGCTTGAACATTTTCAGGGCGGAGGCCTCCGTGTAAAAGGTTTCCGCGTGTTCGGCAAGCCCCGGGATGCCCTCCGGATGCATGCGCGAACCCGTGGCAATCACCATGACGTCATATTCGAAAGTTTTGCCGCTCCGGGTTTTGACCTGGTTTTCATCCATGTGGAAAGTTTCCACGGGATCCACATGAAAAACGATGCCTGGTTCCAGAAGGCTGGCCTGATCCCGATACAGTTCATCCGGAGTCATCTTGCCCACGGCCAGGTAAAGCAGACCAGGCTGGTACATGTTCCGCTCGGACGCCGACAGCATGGTGATCTGTACCTTGCCGCTCCTGAGTTCCTGGGTAAGCCGCCTGGCCAGGTTATTGGCCAGTATCGTGCCGCCCATGCCCCCCCCCACAATCAGTATCCTCATGTTTCACCCCCCCTTAATGTATTTGGAATCATTTGACCTTGCGAATGGTGATGTGCCAGACGCCATCAGCCTCATGCGTGGACAGATGCTGGTGACCTACCTTGTTGACCCATTCAGGAATGTCCTGGGCCGACCCCTTGTCGGTAGACAATACTTCCAGTTCGTCGCCCACCTGGGCATTTTTCAGCGCCGCAATGAGTTCCATCAGCGGTCCGGGACAAAAGCTGCCCCGGCCATCCACCACTTTTTTCTCTGTCATATTTCGCTCGCCCTCATCAAAAAGTCCATACCTGACTGTCCTGCGCATCACTGAGAAATTTGGTCAGTCCCGTGGGTTCCTCCAGATATTCCACCAGATCAGGCCTTGCAATGGACAGAACGTCCATGGCCATGGAACAGGGAAAAATGCGGGCCTCGCCCAGGGACACCGCTTGCTCGAAGAGGCTCCTGTACTCAGGCACCCGACGACTGACCATCAGGTTTCCCATGGGGCCTTCGCTGGGGGCCTCCAGGGCCTGATTGGCCTTCATGAACAGGGGCAGGGCGTTCATGGACAAAAACACCAGCACCTCATGACCACTGACGGCGGCCACCGAGGCCACCATGGCGGCCATCTGGAGCCGTTCGCGTTCGCCGGACACCACCACCACACAGGTTTTTTGCACCATCTGACAAACCCCTCCTTGACATTCGTCATTTTTTTAACACTACTCCCCTTCCATCTGGATTATCATAACTCCAGGAGACAGGGACAGACACCCTGAAAAAACGATTCCTTGCAATTAAAACAACCAGAAACTAGGAAAGCCATGAAGCAGACCAAATTCCCGGTGCTCATTCTTGGTGCCGGTCGGGGGGGGCTCGCGCTCCTCGAAATGTTTCAGGACAACCCGCAGGTCGAGGTCATCGGCGTTGCCGACCCCAACCCAGAAGCCCTGGGGCTGGCGGTAGCAAAACAGCTGGGCATCACCTGCTACCGGAACCCTGATGAAGCCGTTCTGGCCTCCAGACAATATCCGGACTGCCTGATCTACAACCTGACCCATGACGATACCCTGGCCGAGCGGGTCAGCACGCTGTTTCCAGGAAAAACCATCACCAGCGGTGCCGAAGCCCGGTTGTTCTGGCAAATGGTCACGCACCTGAAAAAGGTCAAATCGGAGCTGGAAACCAGTCAAAACCAGCTCAAGGCCATCATCCACCATGCCATGGACGGCATCATCACCATCGACGCGGATGCCTGCATTCTGGGGTTCAATCCCGCCGCGGAAAAAATCTTTGGGTACACCCAGGAAGATGTATTGGGCCGGCACGCCAAATGCCTGATCCCCGAGGCCATGCACGACAGGTATGCCATCATTGCGTCATCGCTGCATGAAGGGA
>JAJZEL010000044.1 GCA_021828575.1 Pseudomonadota bacterium | reverse complement strand
TGGGCGCATACCAGATTCCAGAATTACGCGAAGCCGTCATGGCAGTTGACCCTGGTGTCAAAGGGTCATTTGGCTGGTTCTACCCACCCACCTTCTATCTCCTGATAGCACCGCTCGGCTTGCTGCCCTACGTTCCTGCCTATCTAGCATTCATGCTGCCCAGCCTGGCTGGATACATCACAGTTGTATATCGCATTTTGCCCCGCAAGGAACTGTTGCTGGTGTTGGCATCCTTTTCTGGATTATGGTTGAACCTACTGCGTGGGCAGAATGGTTTTCTGACGGCTGCATTGGCTGGTGCTGCTTTGCAGACCTTGAAGAGACGTCCCGTCCTGTCAGGCGTATTCATTGGGCTTCTGTCGATCAAACCGCATCTTGCATTGTTGTTTCCTGTGGCGTTGATAGCGGCAGGAGCCTGGCAAACCTTGATTGCCGCGGCAGTTGTCGCGATCCTCTTCATGATTGTGGCGACATCCGTGCTTGGTATTGCATCATTCGAGGCCTGGCTGCACAGTGTAGAAGCGGCACGCGCCCTCATGGAAAGCAATGGGCCAGCTTATTGGATTCATATGCCCACGACTTTTGCGTTTTTACGGCTGCTGGGCGTGCCCATCTTGTTGTCCTATCTGGGGCATGGACTGGTCGCTGTAGGGGCCACAGCCGTTGTCTGGTGGGTTTGGCGTCGCTGCGCCCATTTGGAATTGCGAGGAGCAACCCTGACCACCGGTACCTTTTTGATCAGCCCCTACCTGCTGGAATATGACCTCACCTGGTTGGCGCTTCCCATTGCCTGGATGACCGTTGTGGGCATGCGGGAGGGCTGGCTTAGAGGCGAACGGGAGGTGATGGTTGCCGCATGGTTGTTGCCGTTGTTATCGGGAATCATCGCCAAACAATTGACAATCCAGATCGGGCCACTGGTTTTGGTAACCCTGCTGTTCATGATTGCAAGACGCGTTCACTTTCAGATTCAGAATGGTGTCCACCATGAAGGTTAGTTGGCGACCTTTCATTCTGTTGGTGTGTGGTGCCATGTTGGGGTTGCCAGGTATCTGGAACGGCGTCATTTTTGGTCATGACACCTTGAGCCATCTCGTCATGTCCAGAAATTTTGCTGAACAATTCTGGCAGGGAAATGTGTATCCGCGATGGCTGTGGCAATTGAATGCCGGCTTTGGTAGTCCCGTGTTTCATTATTACGGCCCGGTCCCATTTTACATCATTGCCTGTTTGAAGCCGCTATGGAACAGTGACCCAGAAGGCTGGCGTCAACTAGGTTTTGCTGCTTCTCTGGCGCTGATCCTGTCCGGATTTTCATCCTATGCCTGGTTGAAGAGCGTTGCCGGAAAAAATGCTGCTCTGGCCGGAGCACTGCTTTACATGGCAGCGCCTTACCATCTTTCCGTCGATTTCTATCAAAGATTTGCCTATGGAGAGCTGTGGAGCTTCGTTTGGATGCCGCTGCTGCTGCTGTTTGCCCAACAGGTCATGCAGCGCAGATCAATGGCTACGTTCTGGCTCGCAGCATGTTATGCGCTTCTCATCATGACGCATCTTCCCACTACTTTGTTGTTCTCACCTGTATTGCTGATTTTGGTCATTTGGTCATCGGATCGGGGAGTAAAATTTCAATCTTTTCTGCGTGTCAGCGCAGGACTTTTATTAGGTGTTGGGCTTTCTGCAATTTATCTGCTGCCCGCAATGGTCGAGCAGGACTTTGTTCATCTGGATGTTACTAATTCACAGCATTTTGTTTTCCAGAACAGTTATTTGAAATTTCAGCAATCCTTGTTTGACGGGTCAAAAGACTTCTCCCTTGGCATGGCCAGGAATTTTTCCATGGCTGTGATGGTGACACTGGTGGCATGGCTATTGAGCCGGAAACTTGTGTCAGGCTACAGGCACAAAATCATTCAATTCTGGTTCATTCTCGCGTTGCTTTCATTCTTGATGATGCTAAGCCCCAGTAAGCCTGTATGGCAGCTATTTCCCGTTCTGGAAAAAATTCAGTTTCCATGGCGTCTTGGGATTCTGCTGACACCAGCCATGGTCGTTGTAGTGACCATTTGGATAGATTCCGTTGGAAGTCTCAGGATTTCCAGAAAACCACTCTTTGTGGCAATGGTATCGCTGATATTTTTCATACAACTGGTTCCATTGTTTGACAACCCATGGATGCCGCCACGCCATAATTCTGCACCCAGCATCGCTTTTTTCAAGAACTTTTTTAAGAACTACTTCAACACTTACTTCAGTGAGAGAAATACCGCCCTCGAGGCCCAACTCGAAGCCTCACAACTGGACCGATATAACTATTTTTTACCAAAGTGGGCTGATGATGATTTATTCCAGAACACGCAACAAAGCGTCCAGGAGTTGAAAACACTTTCTTCAATAACGCCGCTTGTCAGCATTCAGCGAGGCACAGGTGTCATCGAGCCGATTTCATGGACGTCAGGCCTGGCTGAATTCATGGTTCGTTCCAAAGAAAACGTGCTGGTAGTGCTGCATCAGTTTTATTACCCAGGATGGGTAGCGCGCGTGAATGATAAAAATGAACAGGTAGCCATCACACCTACATCTAGCAAAGGACTGGTTTCCATGCAGGTTCCTGCGGGTGAACATGTCATCAGATTGACACGTGAACCCTTGCCCGAAGAAATCATGGGGCAGGATCTGTCAGCAATCTCTATCTTGTTTCTATTG
>JAJZEL010000203.1 GCA_021828575.1 Pseudomonadota bacterium | reverse complement strand
ACATCTCATCACCATGACCTACGACGATTCCAGAGCGTTTCTGAGATCCCTAAAAGCGATCGGTGCAGCCATCCCAGTCAGGGACTACAAGCAACTGCCCACTGCAGCCATGCGGAGAGCTATGAATTATTTGGGCACACCCTGCAATGTCAGCTATGAAATTCTAACCTTGGACTGGATCAAAAAATGACAGTTTTAACTTCATCGTTCAATATGCAACAGGATTATGAGTAATAGCCACCAGAGCAATGTACAAAAATATGATCTGCGCGTCCCTGGAGAATAATGCGATTCACTCTGCCAATGTTACTGCGCAAAGCGATAAAATCTACTAGGACGTACATCATCAACCCCGGCTTGGGTGGGGGTGTCCCGAATTTTGTGTAAACGGAATTACTCTATTGCTGCAACATCCGGTCTTCAAACTGGATACTAAATCGATTTGGCGCAGCCCTCCAATCCCTGATCGGCATCTTCCATTTCTTGCTGATGTTATTCAGCGCCAGGTAGAACAGTTTCAGCAGCAGCGCCTCAAATACAGCCTGAATCGCCACTGATTCTCTTGTGGATAGTTTTCTGGTTTTGACCTCCCTTTTGGATTGAATTGAGCTGTTTCTGAAGCGGCAACTGTCATTTCGGGTTTCTATGAAGTGTCAATGATGCGTCGGTTTGTCCAGCAGGGCTGTCTGAAGCACGTTTTAATGCAACAAACCCAGGCAAACATCGCTTTCATCCGTATCGACCCTGATTTCGTATTTGATCGATTCCATACGCGGTGGCACATCTTGGCGTATGCCCGAGATGTGAATCGCGACCCCTCTGAAATGAAAGCGCAGGATCGGGGCGACCCGATGCGCCTGGACCTGGTAAATAAGTTTGGCGAGGGCTCACTCATGGATTGGCCAGCCATTGCTCGATTTTGTCCCGAGTAGGAATGCCACCGGCATGCACCACTTTGCCGTCAATCACCACGCCCGGCGTGGACATCACCCCATAGCTCATGATGTCTTTCAACGCTTCAACCTTTTCCAGTTTGACAGGGGCCCCTTTGGCTTGAGCAGCCTGCTCGATCAGGGTGATCGTGGTTTTGCAGTTGGCACAGCCCGTGCCCAGTACCTTGATGTCTTTCATCTCCATGCTCCTGTAATGAGTGCAATGTTCTGGCCGGGATGATCCCGACCCCATTCATCGCGTTTCATACGGGGAGACGAAGGAAGGTGCAAAAAGACGCAGGAATTCAGAAATGATCCTTCAAAGCAAAGGGCGCGGCACATGGCAACAGACCTGGCCCGCCTCGTCAAACTGCACTTTGCAGGCCTCCGTCATCTGCGCGCGCATGCGCTGACGCGCCCGCTGGATCCGAGATTTCACTGCCGTCAGGGAAAGGCCATGGGCTACTGCAAACTCCTGTTGTTTCATGCCCTCAATATCACACATCTGAAGAACTTCCCTGTCTTCAGGGGACAGCTCGGTCAGTACCCGAACCACGCATTCGGAGAGCTCATCCACAGGAGCCAGGGCATCCGTCTCCTGTGCCAGGTCATCCGGCAGTGGAAGAGCGTCTTTGGCAAGACGCAGGTTGTCGATCAAGGCATTTCTGGCCACCTGATAGAGCCAGGCCCGGGGATTGTCCAGGGTGCAAAACTGCCGGCCCTGGGTCATGGCTTTGAGAAACACTTCCTGCAACAGATCTTCCGCCTGAGACACATCCTTTATGCGGTGCAACAGATAACCCCGCAATTCAGCGCGATGCTGCTGCCAGGCCCTTTGTACACAGGCAAGATCGGTGGAGTCCATTGAATTGACGCAATATTAATAAAGCAATCATCTCATGCGTCTTTTTTGCACCTGATTCGTCTCCTTGTCAAGGTGACCCCAAATAAGGAAAAGCGTGAACACACTTGTTGAAAGAAATCAGAACCATGACCTTTCTCGCTGGCTGTTGGGCCTGGGGGGGGCCGCCGTGTTCTGGGTGGCCATTTACTTCAACCTGCAGGCAGGGGCGGATTGGGTGGTTGATCGGCTCCTCAACCTGCAGAAGGGCTCCAATTTTTACGATGCCGCCAGTTTTTTTGTGTTTGAAGTGCCCAAGGTACTGATGCTGCTCGCGCTGATCGTGTTTCTGGTAGGGGTGATTCAAACCTGGTTCACCCCTGAAAAAACCCGCGCGATCCTGTCTGGCAAGCATCAGGGGGTGGGAAACGTACTTGCGGCCTCGCTAGGGATCGTCACCCCCTTCTGTTCCTGCTCTGCAGTACCTCTTTTTATCGGATTCCTGACTTCAGGGGTGCCCTTGGGGGTCACTTTTTCGTTTCTGGTTTCGGCCCCCATGGTCAATGAAGTGGCGCTTGCCCTGCTATTTGGACTGTTTGGCTGGAAAATCGCCTTGATTTATATGGCGTTGGGATTGATGGTGGCCATTGTGTCAGGTCTGGTCATTGGCCGCCTCAATCCAGTCCATCTAGTGGAACCCTGGGTTTTTGAGCGGCCTGAAGTGACCCATGAGGAAGAGCGACCCACCTGGACCCGGCGCTTTTCCCAGGGGGCACACCATGTGCGCGAAATCGTCTTCAAAGTGACGCCCTACATCATTGCCGGTGTGGGTGTGGGCGCCTGGATTCACGGTTATGTGCCCGAGGATTTCATGGCACATTTGATGGGCCGGAATGCCTGGTGGTCGATTCCCCTCGCGGTGGTCATTGGGGTTCCCTTGTACTCC
>JAJZEL010000027.1 GCA_021828575.1 Pseudomonadota bacterium | reverse complement strand
AGGACTTCAGCATGTTCGGTTTTCTCGAGGAATTGTTTCCGGGAAAATCTCCTGTGCCGGGTGGTGACGACTGATCAGGGTTCGCTCAATGTGGCCAGCAACTGCTGCTTCAGTGTTTCCTGTCCTGATGGTGAAGAAAGTTCGTCGCCTGAGATCAGGAAGGTGTCTTCGGCACGATCTCCCAAGGTGTTGATGCGAGCTCCGTGCAGGTTCAGGCCATGCATGAAGAGCAACCATGAAATATTGTAGAGCAGGCCGGGCCGGTCGCCTGCCACGATGGTCAGGGGGCGCACGGCACCTTTTTCCGGATCGCCCAGATGAATGGTCACAGGGAAGGGGAAATGCCTTAACTGACGAGGCAAACGGCATTTTTGCGGTGGGGATAGCAGGGTTTGCCGGACCAGCAAGTCTTTCAGTTCGTGTTCGATCCTTTGCAGGGTCTTGCGGTAGTGTTCTCCTTCCGGGTTGCGGTGCATGACCTGAAAAGAATCCAGGGCACGTCCATCCAGTGTGGTATGAATCCGTGCTTCGGCAATGGAGTAGCCAATGCGGTCGAAGTAACCGCAGATTCTGGTAAACAATCCTTTCTGGTCAGGGGTATAAATCAGGATCTGCAGTCCTTCACCCACCGGAGACAGTCGAGCGCGCACCACGGGCTCGTTTGACCCCACATGACTGTGCAGACTTCTGGCGTGCCAAGCCAGATCCGTGGCTTCATGTCGCTGGAAGTAGCCGTCGTCCAAAGTGGGCCAGAGCCGAATCTGATCTGCATTACCGAACCCGTACTGACGCAGGATACGCAAGGCCTCCTGACGCTTGTGCGCCATTTCACTTTCCTGGTCCCGTGTAGTTCCTGCCAGGCATCGCTGGGTGGCCTTGAAAAGATCTTCCAGGAGTTTTCCCTTCCATGCATTCCATACTTTTGGACTGGTACCTCGCACATCGGCTACAGTCAACAGGTAAAGCGCCGTGAGGTGGCGCTGGTTGCCGACACGTTCCGCGAATTTCCGGATGACTTCGGGGTCCGATAGATCCTGTTTCTGGGCAACGGCAGACATTTGCAGGTGCTGCTCCACGAGCCACGCCACAAAACGGCTGTCAGCGCGGGACAGGCCATGTTTCATGCAGAAATGGCGGGCGTCTGACCGGCCCAGTACGGAATGGTCGCCACCACGCCCCTTGGCGATGTCGTGGAACAGGGCAGCCAGGTACAGAAGGTCAACGCGGTCAAAATCGCGCATCAGTTGTGAGCAGAAAGGGAATTCGTGGTCATGCTGGGGCATTGCGAAGCGCCTCAGGTTGCGCAATACCCTGAGGATGTGTTCGTCCACCGTGTATACGTGGAAGAGATCATGCTGCATCTGTCCCACGATGCGCCCGAAGGAAGGAATGTACCGTCCCAGCACATCGTAGTAATTCATGCGCTGGAGCACGTCGGCGGTACGCAGCGGTTGGCGCAGAATCTCCATGAACCTGCGCTGGTTGTCGGGGTTCGCGCGAAACCGCGCATCAATGCCTTTTTTGCCGCGCCAGACGGATCGCAGTGCGGCCGGGGTGAAACCGCGCAAGCGGGGGTGTTTCTGGAGGGTCAGGAACCCTTCAAAAATTTGTTCAGGATGCTTTTCAAACAAATCCTCTGGTGAAGTGCCCAACAGGTCGCCCTGGCGTATGAAGGGACCTTCCAGAGACTCGGGCAAGGCGGTTCCGGGCTGGACGCGAGATCGAAGTTGTTCCATCAGGATCGTGTTGAGCAGAAGCACAGCCTTGGCTGTCTTGTAGTATTTCTGCATCAGTGCTTCGCTGGCGCGGCGGTAACCGTGGGTAGTGAAACCCAGTTGCTCCGCCAGGGGATTCTGGAAATCGAACAGCAACCGGTCTTCGCGGCGACCCGCCAGGTAGTGAAGCCGGATGCGCAGGTCCTGCAAGAAGCGTTGCAGTGCCCGGGCCTGTCGAACCTCGTGATCAGTAACGAGCTTTTCCCGTTCCAGGGCTTTCCAGTCCGCATTCAATCGGCTGCCCCATGCCAGCCACATGATGGAATGCAGGTCACGCAATCCTCCAGGGTTTTCCTTTACGTGGGGTTCGAGATTGAACGCCGTGCCATTATGCTTGAGATGCCGGATACGCTGTTCCTCGATTTTTCCCATGACGAATTCGGGTGTGCGCAGGACGGTGTCCAGGGCGTCCTGAAGGTTGTGGAGCGCCTGCCTGTTGCCTGCGAGAAAACGCAGGTCAGACAGTGTGGTGGCAATAGTCAGGTCCTGACGGGCCTCCTTCAGGCATTCCTTGAAAGTTCGAGTGCTGTGCCCCACCTCAAGACCGATGTCCCACAGCAGACTGACGAGGTTTTCCACGCATTGTGTGGTGGTTGCTCCAGCACCTTCTGGCAAGAGCAGAAGCAGGTCGATGTCGGAGTAGGGGTACAGCTCACCGCGACCATATCCTCCGGTGGCAACCAGAGCTTCGCCGGAGGAAAACCCGGTTTCATTCCACAAGACCACGAGTACGCGATCCACGGTTTGCCGCCAGCTTGCAAGAAGCCGGGCAGGACGGGGCGAGACAAGGTAGTGGGTTTTGAGGGATTCCCGAGTGTCCAGCAGTTCCTGGCGCAGGGCCCTGACCCGTTCAGGCGTCATGGTGGGGGAGGCGATCCTTCCGAAGTCGTCAGAACTTCAAAGCCTGTATCCGTGACCAACACCGTGTGTTCCCATTGAGCGGACAGGCTGTGGTCAGCGGTTACGATGGTCCACCCGTCACCCAGCTGGCGAATGG
>JAJZEL010000024.1 GCA_021828575.1 Pseudomonadota bacterium | reverse complement strand
CAGCCCCCCCCTCTTCCGGCTCCGTCTATGGTCCTCCGCCTCCCCAATAAACCCCCAACTCCGACTTGCAATCCATGACCGGTCATCGTAGAGTTCCGCTGGTTACCACGGCAGTATGTGACCCATGATCTACGAACTCCGCATCTACCACTGCGCCCCGGGCCGATTGCCCGCACTGAATACCCGCTTCGAGCAAATCACGCTCAAGTTCTGGGAAAAATACGGCATTTGCCAGGCTGGTTTCTGGACCACCCTGGTGGGTCCGAGCAATCAGACGCTCACCTACCTGCTTCAGTGGGAAAGCCTGGCGGAACGTGAAACCAAGTGGAATGCCTTTCAGGCAGACCCCGAGTGGATTGCCAAACGTGCCCAGACGGAAGCCGATGGCATCATTGTGGAACGCATTGAAAATCATTTTCTGACCCCAACGGCGTATTCCGCCCTGAAATAACAGGCGGCACACCGTCCCGGCTCTCCAGGACAACCGCTAGTGGCGGTTTCAGATGGAGTACCTGCAAACGCCATGAAACTGCATGCTCGTCCCCGCCTGATCCGCTTCAACAAACCCTATGGAGTTCTCAGCCAGTTCACCCCCGAGGGAAAATGGCGCGGCCTGAAAGACTTCATCGACTTTCCCGACGTTTATGCGGCAGGTCGACTGGACGCCGACAGTGAAGGTTTGCTGCTTTTGACCAACGATGGTCGACAACAGGCTCTGATCACCGATCCTTCTTTCAAAATGGAAAAGACCTATTGGGTCCAGGTGGAAGGTGAACCCGGTGAATCCGCTCTGGAAGCATTGCGCCGGGGTGTACCGCTGAAAGAGGGCATGACACGACGCGCACGCGCCAGACTACTGACGCCACCGTCCGACCTCCGGGATCGCGATCCCCCCATTCGCGTTCGCACAGCCATTTCCACAGCCTGGATTGAACTGGTCATCACGGAAGGACGCAACCGCCAGGTAAGACGCATGACAGCCGCAGTGGGCTTTCCGACTCTGCGTCTGATCCGGACGGCAATAGGTCCTTATGATCTGAATGGTCTGGCACCTGGCATGTGGGACGAGGTGCTGTGATCCACAGCCAGATGACGGTACCTGTTCACTTCCATGAATGGATAGCCATTATTCCATCCTGCAGAAGCAATAAAGGAATTGCTGGGTGGTTCCCACGGGAGTCTTGTGAAGTTCCACCGAGCTATTGATCAATTTGAAAGTTTTTCCAAACTGCCCATGAAGCCGCCCGGAATCATAACGCACGACTTCCAGGCCACTGCATTTTTCAGGGCCTTCCGGACCAAAGGTGGAAATGATGACATGTCCCCTGCGTCTGACTGAATGCATTACCTGCTGTACATAAACGATCCGTTGCAATTCTTCGGTCAAAAAATGAAACACGGCCCGATCATGCCAAACGTCAAAATGGTTTTTCGGCAGTGTGGCCCGGGTAATGTCCGCACAATACCACTGCACCTGCTCAGCCGGCTTACCCAGCCTTTTCCGGGCAACATCAATGGCCGTCTGGGAAATATCCAGTACGCTGAGGTGGTCGGTTTACAAGCAGCGGTCCTTGTCACGGGTTTGAAGTATAACCCTCCAGGCATCCAGCAAGAAACGAGCCCGGATATTCAAGTGGCCCGTGCACTCCAGTGAATAATATCCCCGAGACTGGTAATCATTTGTTGCAGAGAAAACAGCACAGCGATCAGGAGGTGTATGCTAGAGAGGTTTTTCATCACAGAAACGGCAAGGAGGAGATCATGAAAATGTCGAAGTTGATTCTGTCATGCTTTGCAGGAACCATGCTGTCATTGTCAGGAATGATCTGGGCTGCGGATGCTGGCTCCATCACCATCCTTTCACCAAAAGCAGGATCATCGCTTCAAAGTGGCGTTGAAACCAAACTCGAATACAACTTGCATCTAAGCCCAGAGGGTAGCCATCTGCATGTCTATGTGGACGATGGCGATCCCATCGTCGTGCGCAAAGTCAGCAATTGCCCCTGTAGCATGACCCTGCCCCCCCTGTCGCCTGGCAAACACACCATCGTGATCAAGGAAGCCAAGGCAAGCCATAGTCTCACGGGAGTGGAAGGTTCAGTTGCCGTCACAGCCAAGTAAGGGGTTGTGCAAAACCTGCTCTATGCCCTGATCCAGGCGGCCCACAACTTCGGAGCCGTTGCGATTGTGGCTGTGGGGGCCTATGGCTTCTGGTGTGTTCGCGGCAGGGCTGTGCGTGGCATGGCGTTGCTACTCGCCGCACTCTGGGCGTTGCAGGCCCTGACCGGTGCCCTGTTCGGCTCCGTCACCTATTTTTATGATCGCCATCTTCCAGACATTCACGGGATTGCCGTGAATGCGCTGCTCATCAAGATAGTGTGTGTCGTGCTGGGCTTTGTCCTGGCGGTTTATGCCGTCAAAACCAACCGCCCCTTCTGGGGCTCCTCATTTCTGCTAGGCGCCACTGCCTTGGGTTCAGCAGCCTTTCTGCGCTGGTTCTCTTGAGGACGGACCGCCTCTGCAACAGGGCACTATCCCAGTCGCAACGCGAAACGTCCGAAGTCACCAACCTTCTGCGACCCTGTACCTTGCTGCTGAAACCACTGCATTCCCTTGTCATTCCTTGCCGGAAGAGCTGCTGCGTGACAGCTGGAGCAGCCATGCGCTGAAGGCCTTGACCTTGGGGAGGGCGGCCCGGTTCGCGGGCATGACAAGGTGATATCCCAGGTGCGTGGTGACCGTCCTGTCGAGCAACCAGATCAGACGTCCTGCCTTGAG
>JAJZEL010000227.1 GCA_021828575.1 Pseudomonadota bacterium | reverse complement strand
CCATTAAGATAAAAATGGCGCACTCAATTTTTTTATGTTTAAAGGCGGCGACTATTGACGCAGGAAAATTCATTGGACAAAGAATAGTGTCTGGCAAACCTCCTCATTGTATCAGTGTTACCTGATTGGGATTGTGGATCAGTTGGCAGGTGGGGTGGCCTGTACAGGCGCATTTCCCAAGGCAACGAAAAGTTTGGCGCAATCCAGATATTGCTGGTGGCGCGCCTGGATGAGCCCCAGTTGCGCCTGAGCGTAATAGCGCTGCGCATTTTGCACTTCCATCAGGCCAATTTCACCGACACGGTATTTGTTCATGGCAATTTCCAGAGTTCTGCCAGCTGCATCCGCAGCACTATTCTGGATGCTGACGGACGCATCGTCATTGGCCAGGGAGGTGAGGGCGTCGGCCACTTCGCCAAAGGCATTCAACACCACTTGCTGATAACTGGATAATGCGGCGTTGTAGGCATGTCTGGCTTCACGTTTTTGTGCGGACAGGGTCCCGCCATCAAAAATCGGTGCCGAGACGCTTGCGGCCAAAGCCCAGGCCTCCGCTGCACCCTTGAGGAGCCCCGCAGGAGTCAGGGCCTCTTGCAGCATGTTGGCAGACAGGACGACGTTGGGGTACAGGTTGGCGCTGGCTACGCCAAAGGCTGCGGCAGCGGCGTCCAGGTTGGCTTGGGCCGCCAGAACATCAGGGCGGTTTTTTGCCAGATCGGAAGGCAGGCTGAGTGGAATCGATGCAGGCAGTGAAAAATTGGCAAGCCTCATCTGCGGCGGTGTCCATTCGGAGGGTGATTGACCCACGAGAATGGCCAGGGAATGACGGCTGGCTGACAGCCGGTTTTCCATGGCGGGGAGCATGGCACGATCGGCGAGCAGTTGTTCTTTTGCGTTCAGCACATCCGTGCTGGACGAGGTGCCTGTTGAATAGGCATGTTCCACCAGCGTGAGGATTTGCTCGTCATTGGTCACGATTCCCTTGATGGTGTCCAGTTCGTCATTGGCCGAGGCCAGTTCCAGGGTTTCTGCAACAGTATTGCCGGTCAGTGTCAGGTAGGCGGCATCGAAACGGTGGGCTTCATACGCGGCCTGGGCTTTCTGTTCATCCACGGCATGGTGTGCCGCGCCAAACAGATCAGGGGACCAGCTGATGGAGGGCCCTACTTCGTAATAAGAAAAAGGCGGGATGCTGAAGTTGGAGGGTCCAAACATGGCCACACCATATCGCTGTCGTCCTGCAGCACCGTTCAGTGCCACTTGAGGCATGAGGCTTCCGTCCGCAGCATTGGCGGCTTCCTGGGCCTGTTTCATGGTCTCTTCTGCCGTCGCCAGATCATGGTTGCTGGCGATGGCCTGGCGAATGAGCGAGTCTAGTGGTTTGGAAGAGAACAGTGACCACCAGTCACCGGCAATCCTGTTTCCCATGCTGAGTTTCTGATCCAGTGACACCAGCTCGCCTTCATGGGTATAGGTGGTTACCTGGGGTACCGCAGGCGTTTTCAGTTCCGGCGAAATACTGCAGGCCGACAGCATGAACGGCGTCAGGATTGCAAGGACTTTGAAGGGGCTTTCGTTGAACATGATTTTTCCTCGAATCAATCCTGGGGTGCTGAAGGGGGCAGGTCCACAGGGGCCTCATGAAGGGCAGCCGAATGCAGCTTGTGCCGTTTGTCCAGCGTGCGGATCAGGACATAAAAAACCGGTGTCAGGAACAGGCCGAAGATCGTGACTCCAAGCATTCCGAAGAACACAGCAATGCCAATGGCATTTCTCATTTCAGAACCGGCACCCGTGGAGGTGGCGAGAGGAATCACGCCCATGATGAAGGCAAAGGAAGTCATCAGGATCGGCCTCAACCGGAGGCGGCTGGCTTCGATGGCTGCCTGCATGGGCGTGGCTCCATGAATCTCCAGCTCTCGGGCAAATTCGACGATGAGGATGGAGTTTTTGCAGGCCAGTCCCACCAGAACCATCAGACCGATCTGCGTGAAAATGTTGTTGTCTCCACCGGTGACCCAAACGCCAAACAGGGCTGCCAGAATGCTCATGGGAACAATCAGGATGATGGCCAGAGGCAGGGTCAGGCTTTCATACAGCGAGGCCAGTACCATGAATACCAGCAGGGTACTGATGGGGAACACCCAGATGCCTGCATTGCCGGCAAGAATTCGCTGGTAGGTGAGATCCGTCCATTCGAACTTGACCCCGCGCGGGAGCGAGGCAGCGGCCACCCGTTCTGCTGCTGCCTCGGCCTGATCGGATGAATAACCGGGAGCCGGTCCTCCATTGATGTCTGCGGCCGTGTACCCATTGTAGCGAACCACCATTTCAGGGCCGAAAGTGTCACTCACCCTGACCAGGGACGAAAGTGGCACCATTTCGCCCTTGCTGTTGCGTGTCTTCAATTGAAGAATGTCTTCCGGGTGGGCGCGGTAGGGGGCATCCGCCTGCACGCGCACCTGGTAGACCCTGCCAAACTGATTGAAGTCGTTGACGTACAGGGAACCGAGATAGATCTGCATCGTATCGAACACGTCCGATACGGATATTCCGTCCTGTTTGGTTTTCACCCGATCCAGATCTACGTTCAACTGAGGCACGTTGACCTGGTAGTTCGTGAAAATGGGACCCAGTTCCGGTGCTTTGGCTGCGGCTTTCATGAAGGCTTTCATGGCGGAATCCAGGCCCGCATAACCCACACTGCCTTGATCCTCGAGCTGCATCTTGAAGCCACCCACCGTCCCTAGCCCCATGACGGGGGGGGGGGAAAACGGCGATGAAAGC
>JAJZEL010000135.1 GCA_021828575.1 Pseudomonadota bacterium | reverse complement strand
CAGCACCGGCAAGCGGGGAATGTCCTGGTCCGGGATTTCCGGAAACAACCCCGGCACCAGCAGCGACAGCTTCATAGGCTTTCGAATATCACGGCAATGCCCTGACCGCCCCCGATGCACATGGTCACCAGCGCATGACGTCCCGAGATGCGCTGCAACTCATGCAACGCCTTGGTGGCGATCACGGCCCCCGATGCACCAATGGGATGCCCCAGGGCAATGGCCCCGCCATTCGGATTGGTCTTGTGGGGATTGAGCCCCAAACCACGGGACACGGCAATGGCCTGTGCAGCAAAGGCTTCGTTGGATTCGATCACGTCCATCTGCTCCAGAGCCAGCCCGGCTTTCTGCCGGGCGGCCTCGGTGGCAGCAATCGGCCCTTCACCCATGAGGTGGCTGGGAACGCCCGACACGGCGTAGGACACGAGGCGCGCCATGGGCCGCAGTCCGTGCCGCTCGGCCCAACCCGCTTCCGCCATCACCAGAAAGGACGCTCCATCATTCAGTCCCGAGGCATTGCCGGCAGTGACCGTGCCCCCGGCATCAAACGCGGGTTTCATGGCCGAAAGTTTTTCCAGGGTGGTCGGACGGGGATGCTCGTCCGCATCGAACACTTGATCTCCCTGGCGCGAAACCACCGTCACGGGCACGATCTGCGAATGAAAACGCCCTTCATGGATAGCACGCGCGGCCCGGTGCTGGGACTCGAGCGCAAAGGCATCCTGCTCCTCCCGGCTGATGTTCCACTTGCGCGCCAGGTTCTCTGCCGTCATACCCATGTGCCCCGCCCCGAAGGGATCGGTGAGCGTCGCCAGCAACATGTCATGCAGCACCCCATCGCCCATCCGTTGCCCCGAACGCATCGTCGTGGACAGATGGCCGCTGCGGGACATGACTTCCATGCCTCCACCCAGGACGGCTTCCGCATCTCCCAGCAGGACGTTCTGGGCAGCAGACACCACGGCCTGTAACCCCGAGGCACAGAGCCGGTTCACCGTCATGACGGTGGACTCCATGGACAGGCCGGCTTCCACGCAAGCCACCCGCGACTGGTAGGCAAAACGTGCATGGGTAGGGATGGTGTTGCCGATTGCGGCCCAGGTCACCTGTTCCGGCGTCAAACCTGCACGGTCAATGGCCGCACGGATGACCGGTGCGGCCAGCAGCGCCGGCTCGAATCCGGACAGACTTCCCCCAAAACTTCCCATGGCCGAACGCACCGCACTCAACACCACCACTTCTTTTGCTTTCATGGTTTTTTCACCACCAGGAATTCAGTCATGCCACTGTGCCATGCAGGTCATGTTCACCGGAGGAGGTGATGCGCACCGGAATGAAGTCACCCGGAGATACTTTCTTTCCGCATCCTGATACGCGCACGACCCCATCGATTTCAGGGGCGTCAGAACGACTGCGGCCCACGGCATGGCCTTTGCCATCCACTTCGTCCACCAGCACCTGCTGCACCTGCCCCACCCTGTCCGCCAGCTTGCGACGACTCACCGACGCCTGCACGGCCATGAACCGGGCGCGCCGTTCTTCCTTGACTTCTTCAGGCACCGCACCTGGCAGCGCATTGGCTGCGGCACCTTCCACGGGTGAATAAGCAAAGCAGCCCACCCGATCCAGTTGGGCTTCCTGCAGGAACTGCAGCAGGTCATTGAATTCCTCTTCGGTCTCTCCGGGAAAACCCACGATGAACGTGCTGCGCAGCGTGAGCTCCGGGCAGACCCGGCGCCATTCCTGAATTCTTTCCAGAGTCTTCTCCACGTTGCCGGGGCGGCGCATGGCCTTGAGCAATCGCGGTGCCGCGTGCTGGAAGGGAATGTCCAGGTACGGCAGCACCTTGCCCTCGGCCATGAGGGGAATCAGGTCGTCCACATGGGGATAGGGATAAACATAGTGAAGGCGCACCCAGGCCCCCAGCTCACCCAGGGCCGCTGCGAGCTCGGTGATGCGCGTCCTGACGGGCCGCCCATTCCAGAAACCGGTGCGATACCGGACATCCACGCCATAGGCGCTGGTGTCCTGGGAAATGACCAGCAGTTCACGCACGCCGGCCGCCACCAGCCGCTCGGCTTCCACCAGCACCTCCCCCACGGGACGGCTCACCAGGTCCCCGCGCATGGAGGGGATGATGCAGAAACTGCACCGGTGATTGCAGCCTTCGGAAATCTTGAGATAGGCGTAGTGCCTGGGGGTGAGCTTGATGCCCTGGGGCGGCACCAGACTGGTGAAGGGATCATGGGGCGCCGGCAGATGCGCGTGAACGGCATCCACCACCCCAGGCGCATCATGGGGTCCCGTGATGGCCAGGACAGACGGATGAGCCTCCCGGATGCGCTCCGCATTTGCCCCCAGACAGCCGGTGACGATGACGCGGCCGTTTTCAGCCAGGGCCTCACCGATGGCCTCCAGGGACTCCTCCACGGCCGCATCGATGAACCCGCAAGTATTGACCACCACCAAGTCAGCCCCGTCATAGGACGGCGACATGGCATAACCCTCAGCCCGCAATCGGGTGAGGATCTGCTCCGAATCCACCAGCGCCTTGGGGCAACCGAGGGAGACGAAGCCGACAGAGGGGACTTTGTTCTTTACTTTCATAGAAAAAACCAACAAAAAACCACAGTCAATAAGCTAAAAAAAAACACACAGACTGAATTGTATCCCATCGCTTGGGTGACCTGCTCCCCATAAACAGTACCACGAGGATTCTAGTAAAGTCCGTTTTTGGAGGTTTGAACGGACATGAAGAAGCGATTTACGGAAGAACAGATCATTGGGTTTCTGAA
>JAJZEL010000143.1 GCA_021828575.1 Pseudomonadota bacterium | reverse complement strand
AGCCTGCTGCGTTGATCCCGGCATTGAGCGAATCCGCCTTGCCGCCATTTTCCTTGTCAATGACGCGCAGATTGCGATGGATGGCCGAGTAATAGATGCCGCGAATCGGTTTTGTTTCAATGCTTTCCCGGTAGGCCTCGGGGAAGGCCACGAGCTTGAATTCACGACGCAATTCCTCCAGCGTCGTGTCCGCTGAGCCATCGTTGATGACGATGATTTCAAACTGGTCGTAAGCGAGTTGCAGCATGGAGCGCACCGAGGCAACGATGGTGGCGGCTTCGTTATAAGCCGGCACCAGCAAGCTGACGGGCGGTTTCAGGGCGGTATAGATGCGCGGATGGTCCGCAAATACCTGACTGTCCAGTTGCCGCCTGAGGCTTACCAGTGCCACGCCGTTGAGGAACAGGTAGCCACAATTGATGATGGCGAAATAGGCCAGGAAAAAGGGCGCGAGAAGCGGCACGAGATGGGGATAGGCGCTCATTTCATGCGGCGCTCAGCCAGGGACATGGCCAACATGTCTCGCGCAAAAGGGTCTTCGATGGTGTCGAGCAACCCGGCCATGCGCTGCCTGTCCTTGTTCACCAGTCCCACGATGGCATCTGCACTGCGGTGACGCACATCCCAGACTGGGTCACTCAACAGTTTCTGCAACAGGGGCAAGTCTTCCGGGGAGCCAATGCGACCCAGGGCCAGTGCGGCCTGCAAGCGCACAATCCAGTCCGGGTGATCCACATGGGAGCGGATTCCTGGCAGATCTTCTGGTGCATTGAGCAATTTCAGGCACTGCGTGATCACTTCGCTGTCCCTTGCCGTTTGAAGGATGGTCCGTACCGCCAGCAATTTCTCATGGGAAGGAGAAATGACCATGAGCTGGAGCAGCCGTTGCAGCTTCAGTATGTCTGCCGGCTCGCTGGAGCGGGAGAGCGCCAGGGCGAAGTCGACGAGCAGGGTAGTGGCATCCATGGCACCAGAATCCTGGATCAGGATGGCCAGTTGGGCGGGGGGCCAGTCCGTGCGCTCGGCAAGCGCGGGCTTCAGCGCCTGGATTGCCCTGGGGGCATTGATGCGCAGCAGTGCGCTGACGGCCGAAAGGGAGAGTCTTCGGTCCGTACTGTGGGTCAGTGCCAGGATGTCGTTCCAGGCCGTGTCGTCCTGCAGGTTACCGAGCGTGGCCAGGGCCATGAGGCGCGGGCGCAGGCCCTTTTTTTGCAGCAAGTCATGGGCGTGGGCGGCCATGCCGGTTTGAACGGCCAGCGCATTCAGGCGTTTCTGGGCGGGGCCCTTGACTGATTCCTGCAAATGATTCCACAGGTTCAGGAAAAACGTTGCATCCCTGGCTTTCAGGGGCGGGCAGGTGGTGGGGATGCCGGAGATTTCGCTCATCAGCAGTGGGCGCCAGATTGCCAGAAACTTTTTCTCGCGCGCAAGGCAGGCATTGTAGGAGATGCGCAACCATAAAATCTGGGCAATCAGCAGAAGCAGCAGGAATAACAGGGCCAGGCCAATCAGTGAAACCAGGTAGAGCGTGGCATCAGAATGCGCGTCGAAGTCCAAGTTTGATTCCTTTGCGCGAATAGAGATTGCTCAGATGCTCCGATACGGCTTCATAACTGATCCCCCATTGCGGGTCAAACCAATGGCGACCCGACAGGCTGAGGCTGCTGGTGACGTTGGCCGTCAGCACGCCCAGCGCCGGCCCCAGGCTTTCAACCTGGCGCCCGGTACCCCACCCCAATGTCGTGTAGTCGCGGTCCGCGTAATAGTAGCTCAGCTGGCCCACATGGCTGGAGGCCGTGCCGGCACCATCCACCTTGGCAAGATAAGCCGTATACGATGCCCGGAAGTTGCTCCAGTAGCGTTCTCCCGTCAGGACCGTCATGTCGACGGGGGCGAGGTTGTAGCGGCTATGACGCTGGCCCGCCTGGATGTCCCAGCCGTCCTGGAATGATTTCTGCAGCTGTCCGAATACGGAGTCCTGCGGCAAGACGTTATGGTCTGGACTGACGCTGGCCTCTATCAGGCCTGTCCATGTGGCATCCAGGGGAACATAGTAGCCCCCGGATATTTCGCGGTCATGCAGGTTGAAGCGATCCGTGTCCCGCACCTCGCCATAAACCAGATTGCGATCGCCAAAACGGTGGGACATGTCGAGGTAGCGGCTGTTCCAGTCGTTATAGGTCTTGTCCAGGGCGTCGTGGCTGAAGCCCAGTTCGGCTTCATCCCGGGTTGTGGCGAGAGGAGGGTCGAGGGCCAGCGCCATCGCCGGAAAGGAGACGAGCAGCAAGAACAGACGGGTCATGATGTGCCGGCTCAAGTGTTGCCCCTCGAGGTCCAGCGACGGATCCTGGCTTTCAGTTCTTCGGGAAGAAATGGCTTCACGATGTAATCCGAGGCGCCAGCATCCAGGGCCCTGACGATGTCACCTTCCATCGACTTTGCGGTCAGCATGATCACGGGTGTACCGTCCCAGGCTTTCCTGGAACGGATCAACTGAAGCAGATGAAACCCATCGAAGTACGGCACCATGATGTCCAGCAGCACAAGTTGTGGCGGGGGCAGCGTTTCGATGAGCAGTTTGGCCTCGTCACCGTTGCGGGCCATCTGGATATGGTAGCCCTCGCGCTCCAGCAGGAATTGCAGCATGTAGGCGATGTTGTCATCGTCCTCCACGACCAGCAGGTCGGGTTTTTGCTGGAGGGGGGTGGGCGAATTGTTTTCCATGTTGGGCATGGTTCTACACGGTCATCCTGTTTCAGTTCACCTTCTGCTGTTGCAGATGCAGCAGGAGTTCCTG
>JAJZEL010000188.1 GCA_021828575.1 Pseudomonadota bacterium | reverse complement strand
AATTAGGAGATCAACAGGCAAAACCGGGTTTTACTGAAACCCACCCCATCGGCCATTCATTGGGTCGCCGAATCACCCCGAAAAAAACCTGAAGGGACGAAACAGAACGTGCCGCCTGACAGCATGGAGGCCCAACAAGTCCATTCCATATCGAGATCGATAGGCACAAACCGGTTCATGTCCTCGATAGCCACAACATGCCAATTGTGCTGAGCGAGCTGGATACGGTCAGCGACTTCTCAACCTACCTCGACGAGAAGGTCCGCGCCGCCGCTGCCTTCGACTATCTGAGCTATTGTGGCGAGGAAGACCTCCTAGGCCACTATTTCGTGAACTACGACACCGAGACCAAGCGCCATGTCATCGGGCCGAAGGGCAAGGACAGTGGAAAGGTCAACGGCGTGATGATCGGCGAGGGCGAATGGCGCGATTTTGTGTAGACAGAAGTCTACAAGAACACCAAGAACGAAAACCACATCTCATACTTCTTGGACCAGTTGATCCAGCGGAGCTGCCAGAATAGCCTAGATGGGACGCTCGGCGGTAACTCCAAAATAACGTGCGGCGAGAGTGCGATCTTCGAAATGGTCAAGGAGCCGCGCTTCATGCGCCGGGGCCTATCCGAGAAGATGCTCAGTGCCGTCGATCGCTTCCCGGATACTGGTTCGTTCACGCGCCAGGTGACTTTCCTGCCCTCGTTCGAACCGAATGTCGGCTACGTACTCCTGCAATTGCGCGTTCCGGAAGAATTCCGCGCGACGGCGGATTTCCGCGAGAAGCGGCAGACGCTGCTGCAAATCGCCTGCGGCGCAGCGAAGAACAAATTCCCGAACTTGGTGAAGGTCCACTCACCGACAGGCCCTCGGCTGTCATTACTAGTCCGACTGCATTTCTTCCAAAATGCAGCACAAAGCAGGCTTTCATGATTTTACGGACTCAAAAATAGTGTTACCACCATACTATATGGATCAATAGGCTTGTCTTCACGTAGAAATAGTTTTGGTAGCGCTATAAGATGTATGACATGGTCTAACTGATGACATGTGTATGTACAATTTCAAAATTTTCTTATCGTCTCCAGGTGATTGCACTGAAGAACGAAACGTTGTACATGAGATTGCATATCGCCTGAATTCTGACCCCCTAGTTTCATCCTTCACTCACATTGAGGTGGTCGCATGGGACTGGGGCGCAGGCATTCCTCTTGAAGCGCTATCCTCACCGCAAGAGTCAGTGAATAGACATCTTGCCCTGCCGGAAGATTGCGATGTGTTCGTCGGCATATTCCGTTGCAGGCTAGGCACCCCTCTGCCAACCAATGAATTCAGGAAGGTAGACGGCACTCCATTTTTGTCCGGAAGCGAATACGAATTTCATCGGGCTTGGAATGCAAGGCGGCGCGGCTCAAGCAGCCCTGCCATTTTGATCTATCGCCGAAATATCCCGGAAAACTCTCCTTGCCCAGATATTGAGCAGCACCAGAAGCTGCAGGCCTTCTTCGATCAACCGCCTTACAAGGAGCATGGCCAGTGGACAGGCTCGGTTATTGGGTATTCCGAACTGGCTGACATCACAGGAAAGCTTGAAGGCCATTTGCGCACATTGCTCCGCCAGTACCAGCCGGGAGCAAAACAGCCTTTTGAGAGTTGGCTCAGGAGTCGGGCAGCCATTCTTACAAAAGATGCAGGCCCACGTTATACAGGCGATGCACACATGGAGACCGACATTGGCGCGGTGTTTGACTGGCTTCTGACTCGGCGGGCAGCGGTCAAAAACATGGATGAGGTATTAGCTGACGTATGGAAAGAAATCGACCGGGATATTGCGTTCGTGGGCGAACGAGAGGAGATGGAGCGCATTGCCGAGAGTATGAGAATTGATGTTAATTGGCGAGGGACACCAGACTTCGATTTCATTCTGAGTACGCTGAATGGCATCGAAAGCAAGGCATGGGGCGAGCTTGAGCTGCATGATAAAGAAAAAGAACAAGACAAGAAAATTGACGAGCATGGATACAGGAGTCACCACCTGAGGCAAGCGGCAATTAACGCCAGGGGAGCAGCCGACTTGCTGAAGCGTTATGCCAAAGTAGCGCACAAGCGCGTGTTGCTTCTGGCTGGCCCTGCCGGACAAGGCAAGACTCACACGCTGGTGTATGAGATCAATCGCACATTGGAAGCAGGTGGTATCGCCATTGGCGTTCTGGGGCAGACCCTGAGTTCAAGCGGCGACCTGTGGTCTGCCATTCACGCCAAACTTGAATGGCGGGGCACAACCGACCAACTCCTGGACAAACTTGAGAACGAGGCAGCCAACATAAATCAACGGGCGCTTCTGTTCATTGACGCATTGAACGAAACGCCAAACCGTTACCGCTGGCGAACCGAACTGCTGGGCATGCTGCATGAAATTACCCGACGGCCCCATCTGACGTTGGTCGTTTCCGTTCGTTCGGATTACCTCAAGCACACATTGCCGGAAGTGGCGGAGGAAAGTGGGTCCCTTTGGGTGGAGTGGGAACATCCGGGTTTTGTGGGTATCGAGCCGGATGCGATCATGCGCTATTTTGAGTTCTTTGGGATCAAGGCTCCTGTTGCTCCGCCGCTGGGGGAATTCAGCAATCCGCTGTATGTGCAGTTACTCGCCAAGAGCCTGAAAGGCAGGCAGTTCCATCATTGGCTGCCTTCATGGCTGGAGGTGTGGGAGGCGTGGATAGGGTATCTGGAGCGGGAAGCATTGGACAAGGCGGTATTGAGCGATGCCTCTCGTAACGCCCCTATACGCCGAACCTTGAGCAAGCTCGCGCAAGCCATGCTGGATACCGGACTGTTTGTTTTGCCTCGGCAGCAGGCTGACGACATCGCTCGCCAGACTGCCGGGAATGAGAACGTCATAAGCTTTCTCTGCTCGTCGGGCGCGCTGATAGATCGGCTTGATGGTGACGATGAAATCGTGGAGTTTGGCTTCGAGCGGCTGTCGGATACTTTCCTGGCTGATCGCCTGCTTGCAAACCTGTTCCATAGCATGGGCAGCAAAGAGGAGAAGCGGGCCGCATTGGCGGCGGCACTTGCCAGCGATGGAGTGCTATTCCCGCTGGTGTCCCCTGAATGGATGGATCATCCGCTTTATTACCGTCGGTCAGGATTGCTGGAAGCCTTGTGCTTGGCTGCGCCAAGCCAGGTGGGAGCTGAATTCCCAACGCTGGTTCAAGGAAATGCGGAGCACAGGGATTTTCCGTTATGGGAGCTGGACAACGCTTTTACTGACAGCCTGCGCTGGCGCAGCAAACCGGATGAGTTTGGCACTGACCCGGACACGCTGTATGCGCTATGGAAAGAAAGGGCCGGGGCGAATGGGCTGGACGAATTGATCCGTTTTGCCCTCATCCCCGGCCATCCGTTTGCGATGGAGCACATCATTCATTCGCGCCTGCTTGAGCAAGAAAGCCCCGGCGCGCGCGATGCCATCTGGTCAATTAAAATTGCTCCCATGTGGCCCAATGATTCCTCGACTCTCGACCAATTGGTGAAATGGGCGCGCGATTCGCAACTGCGTGGCATCCATGAGGAAGTTGCTCTACCAGCGGCACAACTGCTGGCATGGACATGTGCAACTTCCAACAACCCCTTGCGCCATGCCGCCATCAAGGGACTGACGCGATTGCTGGTTGCATGTCCTGTGGCTCTGAAAAAGTTCTTGCCAAATTTTCTGGCTGTCAACGATCCCTACGTTCTTGAAAGTGTACTGGTGGCGGTGTGGGGTGTGCTGCTGGATAGCAGCAACCCGGAGGCCGCTGGATGGGCGGCACAGCAGGTTTATGACAGCCAGTATCCGGATGGCAACACCCGCTGGTGCCACATCACCTTGCGTCATTATGCGCGGCGTATCGTGGAAGAGGCACATCGCCAGGGCTGGTTACCGGATGTGAATTTGAGCGTGGTTCGACCGCCATATCGGAGTCAGCTTGCGCTCGATCAAGTGCCAAGCACCAAAGAGCTTGAGGTGCTGGATAGCTCCAAGGGCTACTCAAGAATCATCTTGTCCACGAACGATTGGGGCGATTTCTACCGGTACATCATGGGCGGCAATTCTGCATCGCTTGATTTTAGCTCTACGCCCTTACCCGAATTAGCCGAAGTTGCCAGACCATTTCACAAATCGGATCCCATACTGCCTGTTCGTCCGCTCAAGGGAGTATTCGATCTGACGTTGGCAGGGTGCTTTGTCGCCTGGAATTGCCGGAATCTTGGCTGGACAGCAGAACGTTTCGAGAGTTTCGATACGGGCCACTACACTCGCGATCATGGCCGCAGTGATGGCGAAATGCGCACTGAGCGCATTGGCAAAAAATACCAGTGGATAAGCTGGCATACATTGCTGGCCTTCCTGTCCGACAATTACGCAATGCAGCCGGACTGGAACAGGGAGCCGCGCAGCTATGACACGCCAGACCAAGTCAGTGGGGTTCGCCTGCATGATCCCGCTCGTTGGCTTCAGGACGTTACATCAAAAAACAAATCGGATGAAAAGTTCTGGCGCCTACCCGGGCTACCCGCTTGGTCGCTTCCTGATATGAAGGACATGAAGAGGTGGATAGATTCCACTTCTTGCGACTTACCCCCGGCAGATATTGTTGCGTATGCCTCGGACTTACCCAAGGAGTGGGGAGATGGAACCTGGCTACGAATTGACAGCGAACATATCTGGGAAAGCAGCTTCGCTCCCGGTCAATGGGGGCTGGGTCATAAGTTTCGGGCTGACATTTGGTGGCAAATCACCCCCCTGCTGATTCATGCCAGCGATTTACCAAGTCTGTTTCAAGCAATAGAAAGGCCGGACGCACAAGAACGCATGGCAGGGTTTGGCCGGGTAAATGTTGCTAACGATTGGCATCTCCCGATAGCGCAGTGGCCCAATTTGCAGCCTGACTGGGATGAAGGCTTTTGTGAACCTAGTACAGATCGCTGGCGCGTCTGGCTACCAGTGCCTTGGCGTGAACTGGTCGGCAAGTGTGGGCATCCCGACCGGCGCGACGACCACGCCCCCATCAAACTTCCCCTGCCGTCACTATTTCAAGAATGGGGGCTTGAACTGGATTTGCACCGAGGGGTTGTGTGCCATCAAGGTCAAGTGGCGTTTGGCCTGGCAGGCTGGGTACATGATGAAGACGCACTGTTTGCCCGATTGGAAGGCTTGCAGCCATTACTTGCCGAGTCGGGTTACGCCTTGATCTGGTGGCTGCGCGGAGAGCGAAGAGCTTTCCAGAACCTGAGCATTTCTGGCTCCGATTCCAATTATGTATGGGCTGATTACCACGGCTTGGCATATTTGGGCGGGAATGGAAAGATCGAAACTATCTGGTTGAGTAAAGTTGTGCGATGATTTTGTCCGCTTTACTACACAAAACGGAAAGTTCGAGAGATTGCTTGCTTTGTCCGCTTGGCCGAACTCCGGCCGCTGCCAGAATCAACTCCATAGCCCGCTTTGAGGCGATTTCCGACTGTGGAATCGCAAAGGCCAATGACCGCGTCGTTGACGGCCATGAGGCGCGCGGCGTACATGGCGCGGGAACAGGCGCTGCGAACGGATACCACCATTGTGGTGATGAAAGACAACAAGCTGATTCGCATATCCGCCGAAGAACTCCGCATGGGTCGTGGATAATCTCACACCTAAAAGGCGTATCCGCGTAGCATGCTGCTGTATGCTATTTAGACTGAGAAAAGGCATGAAAACTTAACCTCTGGTCCTGGGTTCGATCCCTTTTTTAACTCAAAAAACACTAGGGTAACTATACGGGTAACTGTAATTTATAAAACTAAAATAGTATCCGTATATCAATACGATACATTCATTGTTATAGTGCGCTTACCCCAAAGAAGTTCCAAGAAGTTTCTAACCCAGCGTAAATGCTGGGTTTTTTGTTAGCTTTCATTCCCGGACCGTCCAGGAAGTGCACCAACATTCGGGCGCAAGTGGGGGCGATTTGGGGATAACCGCCCCTGGCGACCAAAGGTGTTCTCCATGCCCATCAAAAACAGTGAGGCTGGCCGCCCCTCTAAACAGCCAATCCCGCAGCGTTGCCGCTGGACCACGCCCACTGAAAGTTGAAACCTCCCAAATGCCCGGTCACATCGACTGCTTCACCAATGAAATAGAGGGCTGGAACTGACCTAGATTCCATGGTTTTTGAAGACAACCCGCGAGTATCCACCCCCCCCAGAGTCACTTCCGCTTTGTTGTAACCCAGTGTTCCCGAGGGCTTGACGTGCCAGTTGCCCAGTGACTCTCCCAGCTTTCGCAATTCCTCGGAAGTCAAATGACACATCAGTTTTTCTAGGTCATGAGCAGTACACCACTGTTGTGCAAAACGACGGGGTAATGCTTCCGCCAGAAGATTATCAACCCGCCCCCGACTTGACCGTCTTGAGCAGATCCAGGCAGGAACATCATGGTCCGGAAGCATATTGAGACTGATGGAATCCCCTCTTTTCCAATAAGAGGAAATTTGCAGAATGGCGGGTCCAGAAAGTCCGTGATGGGTAAATAGGAGACTCTCCCGAAAACGCCCTTCATTGCAGGTCACCTCCACTGGCATGGAAATACCGGACAGATTCTCCAAGCCGGCCATCGCATCGGGTTCGAGGGAAAGGGGCACCAGTCCTGGTCGTGGAGGAACGACGCCCAAGCCAAATTGTTCGGCCAGCCGGTACGCAAAAGGAGACGCCCCGATTTTCGGGACTGCCAGCCCCCCGGTAGCCACCACCAGCGCGCTGGATTCATGGTCACCATGATCCGTCGACACCAGAAATCTTTCATTTTTTCGGGTCACCGCGTCAACAGTGCAAGGCATGCGCCAATTCAGCTGGCCCAGATCGCATTCTGCCTTCAACATGTGGATGATCTGAACCGCACTGCCGTCGCAGAATAGCTGCCCGAGATGTTTTTCATGGTACGGGATTCCATAGCGCTCGACCATGTCGATAAAGTGCCGAGGCGAAAAACGAGCCAAGGCGTAGCGACAAAATTCTGGATTATCGGAGAGAAAATTTTCCGGGCCACACTGGAGATTCGTGAAATTGCAATGCCCTCCCCCTGAAATCCTTATCTTCTCGCCTAGTTTCCGACTATGGTCGATAAGCAACACTCTACGCCCGCGTTGCCCCGCCCGTGCTGCACACATCATCCCGGCAGCGCCCGCCCCGATGATGATGACATCCCATTTTTGCTCTGTTTTCATCGGCTCAAGCATAGCTTACCGAATCCGTTTGCGCGCGAAATCGCAATATCCACTCATTCTTGTCTGCTACAATTCGGGGTACCTCAAGTGGTTATCTATTCTGGATTCAGCCTGTCCAGAACTTCCTGACTCCCATGGCCCTCAAATCCACCATCTTCAAAGCCAACCTGCAAATCTCCGACATGGATCGGCATTACTACGCCCATCACACTCTGACGGTTGCACGTCATCCCTCGGAGACCGATGAACGAATGATGGTTCGCCTGATTGCTTTTGCCCGCCATGCTCATGAACATCTCACCTTTGCCCGCGGCCTGTCAGAGAACGATGAGCCGGATGTCTGGCAAAAAGATTTGACAGGCGCTATCGATCACTGGATAGAAGTCGGTCAACCCGATGAAAAACGCATACTGAAAGCCAGCGGTCGGGCCGAACAGGTCACCATCTACAGTTATGGTGGCAACAGTACAAAATTGTGGTGGGACGGCATCCATACCCGAGTGACTCGATTAAAAAACCTGACCGTCATCCATCTGCCTGAATCCAGCAGCCAGGCCATCACCCGACTGGTGCAGAGAAACATGGAGCTGAACTGTGTCATTCAGGATGGCGATCTGTGGTTATCCAATCAACACGAGACCATCAAGGTGGAATTGTCCCAATTGCAAGGATCTTGTTAACACCGGATGGCAATCATTTCACCAGTCCTTGTCAGCCAGTGTTAAAGGACGACATGGTGGTAGGATTCGGAAACGAGCGCTCTTCAGGGAGGAAACCCATGATCATTGTCACCACGGAAAACATTCCCGGTCATCGTGTTGTGGAAGTATTGGGACAGGTCTTCGGCGTCACGGTTCGGTCACGAGGCATTGGCGGAAACTTCATGGCCGGCTTGCGCTCCATAGTGGGAGGAGAGATCACCGAATACACGGCCATGCTGGAGGAAGCCCGTCGTCATGCGGTGGACAGACTGGTACAAAATGCCATGACCATGGGTGCCAACGCCATTGTGATGATGCGCTTTGATTCCGCTGAAATCGGCTAGGTCATGAGCGAAATAGTGGCCTACGGCACAGCAGTGATCGTGGACAAGAACCCTGCATGAAACGCATTGTGCTGCTGGTGCTGGGTGCGCTGTTCCTGTCCGGACTGGTGCTGGCAATGCTCGGAATACTGCCTGCATGGCAGTTGGTGCTTCTCACAGGTTTTCTCATCATCGGCCTGCTGGTTGAGCGTTCTGCCTATCGGCGGCCCCCGCCTAGCGGTCGTAACCTGCAAAGCACCCCTGAAACCTTTGTTGATCCAGCCAGTGGCAAAACCATACGCGTACTTTATGACCCTAAAACGGGTGAACGCTTTTACGATGAGTCCACTGACTGATCTTTCAAGATAACCCCACTACCATCCAATCGATCAATTCGCCGCACATGCCCAATACCCTTGATGCTCCGGAACGCTTTGACCGACGCGATCTTACTCTGGGCTTGCTGGCCGTGGCTTCCAGTGCCACTGACGTTATCGCCTTCGTCAAGCTTCAGCAGGTGTTCACGTCGGCCATGACGGGCAATACGGCATTGCTGGGACTGGCCATCGGACAGGGGCATGTACTCGCTGCCCTGAACTCTGCCATGGCTCTGCTGGGTTACCTCTGTGGCGTCATGCTGGGTGCGCTGGTGCATGCCCGCAATGGCATGCGCGACCTTGTATTCACCCTGCTGCTGGAAGGCGTGTTCCTGGGTATGTTTGTGTTGTTGTGGATCTTCTTTGACTTTCCCGTCAGCGGATACTGGCTGGAGGCCATGATCACCAGTTCCGCCATGGCCATGGGCGTACAAAGTGTGGCGGCGCGCAAGGTCAACCTTGAAGGTATTCCCACCGTGGTGTTCACCAGCACACTGACCAGCATCGTCACGACCCTTACCCATCTGGGCATCCGAGGGAAATCCCCTTCCCTGTTCAACACCAAGCGGCAGTCCCTGGCGTTCGCTCTCTACGGCGCTGGAGCCGTCTTCACAGCGTTCCTGCTCTGGGCCGACCTGAAAGCGGCCATGGGAGTCCCGTTGCTTGCCATCGCCATCGCCATCGCCGTGCAGTTCATTCCCCGATCCAAGTGTCCGCCCACCCCGTCTCCCTCGCACCGTTCATGAACAACCGGCACTGATTCCGCACAAGAGCAGGGCAGCCTGGCCTTGCTCGCCCCACGAAACAGCCTTTTTGACCTGGTCCAAATCTTGCTCAACAGGATATGTCACCCTCACAGGAGGTTTTCATGGCACACACCTTATCCCTGGCCGGCAAACGGCCCCTTTCCCTGGCGGGTGGGCAATGGCTCCAGCTGTTTTTTGGCCTAGTCTGCATGATGGCCATTTCCAGCCCGCAATACACCTGGACCCTGTTCAGCAAACCCCTGATGGGGGCCTTGGGCGTGAAGCTGCCCGCGCTACAGGTCACCTTTTCCCTGCTCATCATCCTGCAAACCTTCCTGTCCCCGCTGCATGGGTATCTGGTGGACCGCTTCGGCCCACGCCTTCTCATTTCGATAGGTACGTTGCTAAGTGGACTGAGCTGGGTGTTGGCTTCCCAGGCCAATTCCCTCACAGATCTCTACCTGAGCTATGGCTTGCTGGGCGGATTGGGCACGGGTGCAGTCTACATAGGCGTTATCAGCCAGATGGTCAAGTGGTTTCCCGAGCGACGGGGATTCGCCGTGGGTATTGCGGCGGCCGGTTATGGCTTCGGGGCCATTTTCACCACCTTCCCCATTGCATCCCGCATTGCCTCCCACGGTTATGACAGTGCCCTATGGATATTCGGAATCCTCTTTGGTCTGGTGGGCCTGCTGGCCGCACAAGGATTGCGTCGTGCACCCCAGGAACTGGCTGCACTGGAATCCCGCAACCGTGATCACATGAAAGGCATGTCGCCTGCCGTGACGTTGAAATCGCCAGTATTCTGGCTGATGTTCGTGATGATGGCCCTCATGTCCACCTCGGGTCTCATGGTGATTTCGCAGACGGCAGCCTTCGCCCATGATTTCGGAGTGGCCTCCGCCGTCGTCATGGGCATGGCAGCCCTTCCACTGGCCCTGTCCCTGGACCGGGTCACCAACGGATTGACACGTCCATTCTTTGGATGGCTGTCGGACCGGATAGGGCGCGAGAATACCATGTTCATTGCATTCCTCCTGGAAGCCCTGGCCATGCTCGCGTGGCTGCAGTTTCGTTCCGATCCGGTATTATTCATCCTGTTGTCCGGGGTTGTGTTTTTTGGTTGGGGGGAAATCTTTTCCCTGTTCCCTTCCACCCTGACCGACACTTTCGGCGAACGCCATGCCAGTGCCAACTATGGCTTCCTGTACATGGCCCAAGGCGTGGGTTCGGTGCTTGGCGGCCCCCTGGCAGCCCAATTGCATGAAGCAACAGGAAGCTGGTTGCCCGTATTCGAGGTGGTCATTGCCATGGACCTCCTGGCCGCCCTCCTCGCCCTGCTAGTGCTGAAGCCCCTACGAAAAAAATTCACGTGTGACTGACCATGGAGGAAACATATGCTGCAGGCTGCGCTGGGTACACAAGGGATGGTCACTGCTCCACACGCCCTGGCAGCCCAGTCTGGATTGGCCATCCTGCGCTCCGGGGGCAATGCCATCGAGGCCATGGTGGCAGCAGCCTCCACCATCGCGGTGGTGTATCCGCACATGAACAGCATCGGCGGCGATGGTTTCTGGCTGATCGTGCCCCCTTCCGGAGAGCCACTGGCCATCCGGGCCTGTGGAGGTGCGGCCCAATCTGCCACCCGTGAGGCCTATCTGTCCGGAGGCATGACCTCCATCCCGTTTCGTGGCCCCTGGTCTGCCAATACAGTGGCCGGGACCGTGGGTGGCTGGCAGACCGCATTGGAATTGAGTCATGCTTGGGGAGGACGATTGCCCCTGTCCGTCCTGCTGGGAGATGCCATCCATTACGCCACCCAGGGCATTCCCATTACTGCAGGCCATGCGGAAGCCATCACGAAAAAACGGGCCGAACTGGTGGACCAACCAGGGTTTGCAAAGACATTCCTCACCTTCTGTGGACAGCCCCCCCGGATGGGCGAGCGCTTTTGCCAGCCTCATCTGGCAAGCACCCTGACGCGCATGGTGGAAGAGGGACTGGAGAGTTTTTACCGTGGTCCCCTGGCCCTTACCATTGCTGCCGACCTGAAACAGGTGGGCTCGCCCCTGCGTCTGGATGATCTGGCCCGATACCGGGCCGAAGTGGTCAAGCCCCTGCACCTGACCCATGACAGCGGCACGCTGTACAACATGACCCTGCCCACCCAGGGAGTGGTGTCCCTGGCCCTGCTGGGCATTGCAGAACGCGCCGGACTGGCTGGCGTTCGCCCCGACAGCACCGCGCATATCCACCTGTTGGTGGAATCCACCAAACAGGCTTTTCGTCTACGCGACCAGTACGTAACTGACCCCGGAATCTGTCCGGTACAACCCCAGTCCCTGCTGGACCCCTCTCGTCTGGATGTTCTGGCTAACGCCATCCACCCTGAGAGGGCTGCCCCCTGGGGTGAAGGGAAAGGTCCAGGTGACACTGTTTGGTTGGGTGCCATCGACGGCAATGGTCTGGCCGTCTCGTTCATCCAGAGCATCTATCATGAATTCGGCAGTGGCTGCGTGTTGCCGGAAACCGGTATCAACTGGCAAAACCGCGGCGCTTCCTTCAGTCTTTCCCCGCAATCCCTGCTGGCTCTGGAACCAGGCAAGCTACCCTTCCATACCCTTAACCCTGCTGCCGCCCGACTGAAAGATGGACGAGTCATGGTATACGGCACCATGGGCGGAGATGGCCAACCGCAAACCCAGGCGGCGATTTTTTCCCGGTATGCGATATT